>JAQUHM010000216.1 GCA_028683595.1 Geobacteraceae bacterium
GGGGTTCGGTGGGGGCGGTTCTTCAGGTGTTCTGTCAGGAGTAGCATACATGTGGATTCGGGATGGGAACTTTTGCGACAATGGTATTCTGAAACATATAATACAATTAAATAAGCAGGCCATCAGGAACAAATATTTCGTAATTCGTCACCAGGAAGGGCGATCAGAAACATGACCCACTGTCGGCCCTCGGAGTTGTAAAATTCATGAAGGGATATTTCGCGGTCGTTTTCCGTGGCTCTAGTTCGCTTAATTCCCGTTTGGTCCAGTATAATAGAATGTTTTTCCCCCCACAAGTGCTTCTCGGGATGGGAGAGAATTGTAATTGCCATGTCCAGATAGGCATCGAGCATGTGATCCTCTCTTCCCATTACCTGCAAGTCTGCTTCTATCTGCTTCAATTTTCCTTTAATTTCGGCAACGCTTGAAAGATTGATGGAATCTGGGTTGAGGGAACTTCCTTCACCCTTTTGCAGAGATGTGAGCTTTGAGTGCAGGATTGACCGGCGTCTTTCGAGGTCTTTCCGTACAGTCTTGGCAGTGGCTATCCTTCTTAGGACCAGGTTTAGCAGATGGTCAATGGCCCTGCGCTCCAAATTGAAACGAGTTTCATTCTCATCCATCGAAGGTTCCAGAAACCTATGGCTTGAAAAAGTGACGGTAACCTGGGGAACGTCTCGTACAACGACATCTCCAGACAGTTCGGCGCCAAAAATTGTTTTTTCGGACTTTTCCATCATCAGCAGAGCAGTCACCTGCGTTGACCCGGGTTCGTGATCACGAAGAAAAGTGGTGAGGTTCCGATCGTTGCGAATAGCTTCCAACATTTCGGTTGTGGAGACGAAAAAAGCCGAGAGCGAGGGACATGAACCGTTGGGACCGAATTCCACGGGAATTGGGGGCGGCAGGCTGCTTACCAGCCTGACTACGTGATCAAGGGATCGAATAACGGCCGGGCGTAGTTTGTTTTTGTAGCCTGATACGACTTTTAACCATGGATCCGTTTTTTCTACTACTCTCTCGATGGTTTCCTTTATCAGTGCTTCCGGGTATCTTTGCTGTTTATCGCTGAAGCCGAAAATGGATTGCAGAAGCCGTAGCATATCGTACTCCATGGAAGATAGACGCACCTATTGTTGTTTTACAATGTTGATGCCTGCACCATCAGTATAATCGCTTTTAGTGCGAAAACCAGGAAGGGGAAAACCTGGCCTGGATGTGCCGTCAAAGAAATTGCACTTCGAGCCGAGTGTAATGAATGGAACCAGGTCTGATAGAGTATTCGCAGGACTCTTGATCGGACTTGTTTTTGCTTGAATTTTCGAATAATTTTGCCTTGACAAAATTTTTTAGTTATGGTGAAATCCTGTCCGTAAAAAGAAAAACAATCCGGTAAAACACCGGTTCGTAGTGCTAAAACCAGCCTGTAGATTCTCACCATTCTTCCAGTATTTCAAAGTTAATGTATCCAGGATTTAAGTGACAGCGTTTACTGCATTCAGACAGAAAACTTCGCTTTGGCTACCAGATATCGCAACGCAATGTAGCTTCCGTTGCGGCGATAAAAAGCGCGATTGCTGTTAATCGTTGATCTATTTTTGTAAATAAATGTATCTGCGTGCAAATATAATCCATCATACGTTTGCTTCTCTATGGACATGATGTCTATAGAGAGCTTTTGCGTATCAACCTCCCTGGAATAAGATATAAAATTGTTTTAAAGATTTGATTTATCGCCATGTTGAAGGGTGAAAATTACCCTTGACAAATAGTTGGACTTATGATGAAGTGCCGCGTGGCCTGTAAATCGATGTCATTTAGATGTTGAGGTACGTCCTGCCTGCGGCATTACTGGCTTTATAATCGTGTGGTTCTTCCGGGGCATTTCCCGAAAATGTCAAACTTCATTCTATCTGCATCTTTTAAAACCCATCTTTTTTTGCGGAAATATCTGTGGCTTGACAATGTCGTCCCCAGAATTTTCGTTCAGTAGGACAATGAGTGCACTTGCTTAAGCACATTTAGTAGCTTTTGTTGTTTGGGTGATTGTTTGTTGAGGTAAAACACAGGCCAAGCTTCCCATTTGGCTAAAAACGAAAGGAGAGGTCAACAATTATGCAATCAGGATCAACGTGTTCATTAACAGGGGACTGCAGACTTCCGGATCGTGCAACGCTACCTTCAGGGCTTTACAAGGAACTGGAAGAGTTCGTTAATCAGCTCCCCACGAAAGAAGGTCACTTAGTTACCGTGCTTCACAAGGCACAGAGCCTTTTCGGCTACCTGCCCAAGGAAGTTCAGCAATTCGTTGCTGACTACATGGAAGTTTCATTGGCCAAGGTTTATGGTGTTGTAAGTTTCTACACCTTCTTCACCATGGTTCCAAGAGGCAAATATCCCATCTCTATCTGTATGGGTACTGCCTGCTTCGTCAAGGGCGCTGAAAAAGTCGTCGAAGCCTTCAAGGAAGCACTGAATATTGAGGTAGGCGAAGTTACGCCGGATGGTAAGTTCTCTATAGATTGTCTCCGTTGCGTTGGTGCATGCGCCTTGGCCCCGATCCTGACTGTCGGCGAGAAGGTTTATGCCCATGTGTCGGCTGATCAGGTCAAATCAATTATCGCTGAATATTAATTTAATAGAACCGAAGGAGTTAGATCATGGCAAAAATATCATCTGTGGCTGATCTCATGAAGTTGCAGGCAGATTCCAAGGCCAAAGCAGCAGCCAAAAAGGACAAGATCGTCGTTAACGTCTCCCTTGCTACCTGCAGCATCGCATCCGGCGGCAAGGTAGTTCTGGAAGCTATGAAGGACGAAGCAGCAAAGCAAGGTGTCAGCAACGTTGAATACATGCAGTCAGGTTGCATGACCTACTGTCACTCTGAGCCGACTGTTGTCGTAACCCTGCCCGGCAAAGACCCTGTCTGTTTCGGCAAGCTGGATGAGGCCGGCGCCAGGGAACTGGTACAGAAGTATTTGAAGAGCGGTGAAGTTACCGGCACCGTGATTCCCGTTAACTATAACAGGGTTGAATTTTAAATAAGGGGAGGAGTTCGAGAATGGATTCAACGAAAAAACAGCTTAGAATTGCCACCAGAAACTGCGGCTTTATCGATCCTGAGAATATAGAGGATTACATTGGCGCACGCGGCTACGAGGCACTTGCCAATGCCATTACGAAAAGCACTCCGGCCGGGATTATCGACGAAATGAAGAAATCCGGGCTCCGTGGCCGTGGGGGCGGCGGTTTCCCTACCGGTACGAAATGGAGTTTTGCTGCTGCGAACCAGGCCGACCAGAAATATGTCGTTTGTAATGCCGACGAAGGCGACCCCGGTGCATTCATGGACCGCGCAGTCCTCGAAGGCGACCCGCATTCAATCGTTGAGGCAATGGCGCTCTGTGGGTATGCAATCGGCGCATCCATCGGCGTTGTCTACATCCGTGCTGAGTATCCTCTTGCCATTAAGCGCCTCATCATGGCTATCAACGACGCTCGTGCATATGGCCTGCTCGGCAAGAACATCTTCGGTTCCGATTTCAGTTTCGACATCGAACTGAAGTACGGCGCAGGCGCGTTTGTTTGCGGTGAGGAAACCGCTCTCATCCGTTCCATGGAAGGAAGCCGCGGCGAGCCTTACACCAAGCCTCCCTTTCCTGCCAACTCCGGCTACTGGAGCAAACCGACCATCGTCAACAACGTTGAAACTTTTGCCAACATCCCGGCCATTCTGTTGAAAGGCGCTGATTGGTTCTCTTCCATCGGAACCGAGAAGTCCAAGGGAACCAAGGTTTTCGCACTGGCAGGCAAGATCAACAACGTTGGTCTCATCGAAGTACCGATGGGTATTACCTTGAAAGAAATCATCTTTGAAATCGGTGGCGGCTGCCCCGGTGGCAAAGAGTTCAAAGCTGTTCAGACCGGCGGACCTTCCGGTGGCGCTCTTACTTATAAAGACGCTGATGTACCCATCGATTACGACAATCTTCTTGCCAAAAACTCCATGATGGGCTCCGGCGGCATGATCGTCATGGACGAAGATACCTGCATGGTCGACATCGCCAAGTTCTTCCTCGACTTTACCATGGATGAGACCTGTGGAAAGTGTACCCCCTGCCGTATCGGTTCCAAGCGTCTCTGGGAGACTCTTGAAAAAATCACCAATGGTACCGGTACCGAGGCTGATTTTGAAAAAATGAAGACCCTTGCTATTAACATCAAAGATACGGCACTTTGTGGCCTCGGTCAGACCATGCCTAACCCGGTTCTGTCCACCATGAATACCTTTGCTGACGAGTACCTTGCTCATGTTCGTGACAAGAAATGTCCTGCCGGTGTCTGTTCGAACCTGCTTATGTTCTTCATTGTCGCTGACAAGTGCGTTGGCTGCACCCTCTGTGCGCGTGTATGCCCGGTTAACTGTATTTCCGGCAAGGTGAAGGAAGCACACGTGATCGATCAGGCTGCCTGTATCAAGTGCGGCGCATGTGTCGACAAGTGTAAGTTTGACGCGATTGTTAAACAATAAGTGAAAGGAGCTCATATACATGTCTATGCTGAAAATTACCATTGACGGTAAAGAAACCGAAGTCCCGCAGGGCAGCATGATCCTTGACGCTGCCAAGAAACTGAGCATTGATGTCCCTACTCTTTGCTTCCTTAACCTCGAAGAACTGCACGTGAACAACATGGCTGCTTCCTGTCGTGTATGCGTGGTCGAAGTTGAAGGCCGCAAGAATCTTGCACCGGCCTGCGCCACTCCTATCACTGACGGCATGGTTGTGAAAACCAACACCATGAGGGTTCTCAATGCCCGTAAAACCGTTCTCGAACTGCTCCTGTCCGACCATCCAAAGGACTGTCTGGTTTGTCAGAAGTCCGGCGAGTGCGATCTTCAGGATATTGCCGAGAAATTCGGTATCCGTGAAATTCGTTACGAAGGTATCATGTCCACCTATCGTAAGGATATCTCCGCCGCTATCGTTCGCGATATGGATAAATGCATCATGTGCCGTCGTTGCGAAACCATGTGCAACGAGGTGCAGACCGTTGGCTGTCTGTCCGGCGTAAACAGGGGCTTCACCTCTGTTGTTGCTCCTGCATTTGAAATGAACCTGGAAGATTCCGTCTGTGTTTTCTGTGGTCAGTGTACTGCAGTTTGTCCGGTTGGCGCTCTTGTTGAGCGTGATCACACCTGGGAAATCGTCAATGCTATCGCCGATCCCGATAAAGTCACCGTTGTTCAGACTGCTCCGGCAGTTCGTGCTGCACTTGGTGAGGACCTCGGAATGGAAGCTGGTATTTCCGTAACCGGCAAAATGGCCGCCGCACTCCGCAGGCTTGGTTTCGACCACGTTTTCGATACTGACTTCGCAGCCGACCTTACCATCATGGAAGAAGGTTCCGAGTTCCTCGATCGTCTTACCCGCTATCTGGATGGCGACAAGACTGTCAGACTGCCGATCCTTACCTCCTGCTGTCCTGCATGGGTGAAGTTCTTCGAGCATCAGTTCCCTGATCTCCTTGACGTTCCCTCATCTGCACGGTCTCCGCAGCAGATGTTCGGTGCTATCGCAAAAACCTACT
Organism: Geobacteraceae bacterium; assembly: GCA_028683595.1. Lineage (GTDB taxonomy): Bacteria > Desulfobacterota > Desulfuromonadia > Geobacterales > Geobacteraceae > RPRC01. The sequence goes on from JAQUHM010000216.1 coordinate 5,590, forward strand.
ATGCTGACCTCCTCGGAATTCCGAGAGAGAAGATGGTAGTTGTTTCCATCATGCCTTGCCTCGCCAAGAAGTACGAGTGTGAGCGTCCGGAGTTCAAAGTCAACGGCAACCCTGATGTCGACTACTCCATCACAACCCGTGAGCTCGCACGCCTTATCAAGCGTATGAACATCGACTTCGTTGCACTTCCTGACGAAGATTTCGATAATCCTCTCGGTGAGTCCACCGGTGCTGCTCCGATTTTTGGTGCAACCGGCGGTGTTATCGAAGCAGCTCTCAGAACCGCATACGAACTTGCTACCGGTCAGACCCTTGAAAATGTTAATTTTGAAGCCGTCCGTGGTATGGAGGGTATCCGTTCTGCAAAAGTTCAGGTTGGTCCCCATACTCTGAACATCGGTATTGCACACGAACTTGGCAATGCCCGTAAACTTCTTGAAGAAGTACGCGCCGGCAAATCCGAGTATCATGCAATCGAAATCATGTCCTGCCCCGGCGGCTGCATCGGCGGCGGCGGTCAACCGTATCACCACGGTGATATCGAAGTCCTCAAGAAAAGAACCAAGGTTCTGTATGATGAGGACGCCGGCAAGAAAATCCGTAAATCACATGAAAACCCCTACATCATCGAACTGTATGAAAAATACCTCGGCAAACCGTTGAGTGAAAAGTCTCATCACCTCCTCCACACTCACTACTTCAAGCGCTCCAAGCTTGGGGGGTAAGTTTGATCCTGTAGTATTCTCGTTCTGAAATGTAACTTGCTTCGAGACGAGATCAAAGAAGCGAGAAAACGGCCGGATGGTTATCATCCGGCCGTTTTTTTGTGTGCGCCAGGCATGGCGCGTGGCGTGGAAGCGCCATCTGTTTGGCTGTGGTGGTCAAGCAGTGACTTGGAGGTGCAAGTCCTCTACGGGCCCTGATGGTGGGAACCGTTAGCCGAACA
>JAQUHM010000217.1 GCA_028683595.1 Geobacteraceae bacterium
ATTTCACATCGTGCGCGAGTACCGCCCCGATGGAAGCGATATTGAAATTACCCGACGTGATAGATTTCTGAAACATCAGACGTATGTGATCCCCGGTACCAAGGGCTGTGAGATTGTGGATGACCTAGCTCCCCTCCCCGGAGAATACCGGATCGTCAAGCAAAGGTTCAGCGCCTTTATGAATACCGAACTGGACTTGATTCTTCGGCGACTCGCTGCAACACACCTTGCAGTCTGTGGCACACAGTACCCAAACTGCATACGAACCACTATTTACGATGCCGTATCCTATGGATACCACGTCATCAACATCACTGATGCCACCTCCGCTCAATCAACAGAAATCGCAGCTGCCAATATTATCGACATCGCTAACATCGGCGTAGAGTGCATTCCCTTGAACAAGTTTTTCTTGACACTCGAACACCCGTGAATCCCAACAGGGATACAATCTTAGCAACACCATGAACATTGGAGACAGAACATGAACAAACTCCTCCTGCTGACCTTTTTTGCGGTAGTTTTTTTCGGCTGCAACCAATCACCTTCTACCACAGACCCGGGCACGACCAGAACGGTGTTCAACAAGAGACTGCTGCCCAGCATCAAGCCGATGCTTACCTATGCACAAATTGCCACTTTGGCAGGAGCGCCCGGTGCTAAAATTGACGTTTCCCGAAAAACGTCACCACCCACATTCCAGTATCGTTGGAAAGGGGGCAAAGATTCTGTGCTGACCGCACGCTTTGCCGATAACAGGATGGTCGACGCAACCATACGGCTACCCAATGGCAAAACCTTTGCGATCAGAAGTAATGGCGAAATAGCTGACATGGGACAACAGGAATAACCCTTGACCTGTCAGCGACACGATCGAGACACAACAAGTGTAGTGATACTGGTAGAGGAAGGAGCATTCGGACAAGCATATGCGCAGATCAAGAAAACAGATTGAGGTTGCAGGAACAGTCTCTCTGACAAAAACCGACATGGCCTTTCTGGGAAACGACAGAATCGCCCTTCTTGAAAAGATCAATGAGTTCGGATCCATCAGCAAGGCTGCTAAAGCGGTCGGTGTCAGCTATAAAACGGCATGGGACACGATCAATTCCATCAACGACCTGTCAGAAAAGCCACTCTTTATCCGCATGACCGGGGGCAAATCAGGAGGGGGGACACGCCTTACCGATGAAGGAAAGGACCTGATTCGAACATACCGGATCATCCAGGAAGAGCACGAAAAGTTTCTCACAAACCTGGAAGACAAAATGGGTGACGTGGATGAACACAGCTTGGACAAATTCATCAAAAAGATTTCAAAACAGGCCAGCGCCCGGAACATTTTCGCAGGCACAATTGTCAAAATCATAACCGGTGAAGTCAGATCCGAGGTAACTCTTGCATTAAAGGGTGGGGAACAGATTGTTGCCATAATCACCAATGAAAGCGTACTCTCACTTGGCTTGAAACTGGGAAGTGATGCATATGCAATTGTGAAGGCAGGCTCGGTAATCCTTGGAGTCGGGAAGCAGAAAATGAAGGTCAGCGTCCGCAACAAGTTGCGGGGGAAGATTGTCAGCCTCACTCCGGGTGTCGTTAACACGGAAGTAATGGTTGAGATTGCCGGAGAAAACGACATTAGCGCAGTAATTACAAATGAGTGCGTCAAAACACTTTCCTTGAAGGCAGAAGACCCCGTCTGGGCCATGTTCAAGGCTTCCAGCGTAATTATGGGTATCGGCTAGCAGGCTGATACAGACCCTGTTCACGGCAGCACTTCTCTTCACACCCTTTCACCGGGCAACCATCGTCGACCCATGAAAAACTCCATGCTTCCTTGACAAATGATCTAGACGGAATATAATGATAATGAACTTCAGTATCGCTACCGACAAGGGCGAACAACACTGCTGACAAGGGAATAACAGACAACTCGGCATAGTTGATTACCCATTCACAGGAGATTAGATCATGGCACGCATAGCTTTTGAAGGTTACTACCTCAAGCAGGACGACAAGGAATATATTATTCACTGTGACATGAACAAGATACACGATCCGGCTGTTCACAAAGCTTTCGGAACAAAATCAGAAGAGGGTCTGCAGAGTGCGCTGACGCGTATCGACTATCGCAACTGGTTCCGCATCAATAATTGCGACCGCGAATTCAGTTCAGTTGAGGAAGCGAAGAAAGCAGCCAGAACCTATTTTGGCGAGGATCCCCATGGACTCGGAGTCAGGTTCAAGGTCGTTGAATAATGATTGTTTTCCGCACGTAAGGTGATGGTGTAATTCGCTCTGGAAGAGTTTTTTGGGGCAAATGTGCCCTAGGCTTTCCAGCATGGCACAGGAAACTGCATAAACCCCTTCCGGAAAACAGAACCATTCTTGTTCAGCCTTTTCCGGCGGGAATCTCTTAGGTTATTTCATTCAAAAAAACGAACCATGCTATTGAGAAAAACATCCTGAAGTTTGACGAAACTCATAGAGAGAAGGGTTTCGTTTATTTTCTCAGACAACACAAGTTTAACTTCGCAGAGAGTCACTTCTTAGTACTCCGGTACAATTTGCTCCGGACGGATACGTGCTCCTGTTCACTACTGTTGCAGTTCGTTATTTCTTACCATCCGCAATCCCTGCAGAATTTCCCGACTCAGACCAGTCAAGGCCCTTCCCATTGCCTCTACAACAGAATCCTCACCGGAACTGAGAACCGGTTCCCTACTATCCGACTCTCGTAACAGAAGTACACCTTTTCCATTCTTACCGTAGATCACCCATTGTGCCTTCAGCACGACAGTGCCCCCTGCCATGGCATCGAACCTGCTGACCTGCACGGCAACCCGGTAATCATTCGGAACACCCCTTCGCCAGGACACAACAGCTATTCCATCCGCTAAAAGCATCGAGGTCAGGTTCTCTTCCAGAACACGGACGCTGTCGTTCGCCAGAGAACCTGCCCAACGACTGTTTTCGCTGAGGACAAGTTCATTTCTGGAAGTGCGTAGTACGATCTGCGGCCGGTCCAGGTAATCAGGAATCGTTACGGGGCCAATCCCGAGAACCTGCGGAACTGTCCCTGCATTGGCAACACTCGAATCCGGGACTGAGGGAACAGGCCCAAGAGTATAATAACGATATTTGTGTGTTGTTCCACAGGCAGCAAGAACCAATGCCAGCAGAACCAGGACACAAAAATCGATTCGGACATGACTAAAAGTGGTCATTCGTGTCTCCTTGCATATGTTATCTGCCTTATAAAAAGTCCTGACCGAGCAGATAACACTGAACAATACAGCTAACGGCTCTCTGCACCGGTTTCCCCTACTTCCCCCATATAACAGAGTCGGGATGCTGTTCGAGATAATCGCTCAAAACACGAATGGAACGAGCTGCCTGCGAGAGCTCATCGAGCGTTGTCCCAACCTCGTTCATCAGCACGGAATTTTCAGATGTAGCACTTTCCATCGAGGTTAGTGCCTGTTGAGCATCTGCCAGAGTTTTGCGGGCAGCAGCAAGAGTCTGCGTAAGCTGTTCGGGGATTCCATTTGTTCCTGAGAGCGCTGTATCAACCTTGCAGGTTGCTGACTTAAGAGATGCTGTAGTCGCACTCAGATTTGCAATAATCGGCTCAATTTGGGAATTGACCTTCTTCAAGATACCTGCTGTCTCATGCAGGCCCTGTTTCACAGACGTCAGACTGGCCATCGCCTCCGGGGAGTTTACCAACGTATTGAGTCCGTCAATGGTCTTTGTGAGTTTTGTCACAAACTCCTGAATAGGAAGGTTTTCCAGTGTTTTGGTAATTTGTTCCATGCTTGAAGGAGTGGTAGGGATTTCCGGATAATCGTCAACAAGGCCCACATAGTTGGCTGGTGTACTCGGAAAAAAATCAATGGCTATCATAAGTTGCCCTGTGACGAAACTCTGGAGTTGAAGCTGGGCACGCAACCCTTTTGAAACAAGTTTTTTGATATAATCCTCCGAGTCATCATCGTCCGATCCACCGATGCGCGTCACCTTACCCGGTTCGAATGCTACAATAACCGGGACCTTGACGGTCATGTTCGTTGAATTGAAAATCAGGGAAATATCCGTTACAGACCCGATCCTCACACCATGAAACATTACGGGAGAGCCTACGTTCAAGCCCTTAACGGTTCCATCAAAGAACATCACATAATATCTTTTGTTGGCAAACAAACTGCCCGAGCCGAATATTGCCACCGCAAGTATCGCCAGACTCACTGCCCCCACAACAAAGAGACCGATACGCGTTTTATTTGCCGGTTTTGCCATTGTCTGCTCTCCCTCTAAAAAGAATCAATGCCCAGGCATTCGAACGTGGCCGCACGTCAGGCGAGAAAACACGGCTCCGCTGCCACTCCGGGTTCTTCCTTCGACTTGGCATCACCGCGAGTCAGAAAATTCCGCACTGTTGGATGCCGACACTCCAGCAGAAGACGTTTGGGATCGCCGGTTGCGATCATGGTTTTGGAGTCCGCATCGAGAAAAACGGAATTGTTGCCAATGGCAAAAATGCTTGCCAGTTCATGGGTAACCACCACGATAGTAGTACCAAGGCTTTCCCGAAGTTCCAGGATCAGGTCATCCAGAAGCCGTGCACTTATCGGGTCAAGACCTGCCGACGGCTCATCGAAAAAGAGAATCTCCGGATCGAGTGCCATTGCCCGGGCAATAGCCGCCCGCTTCTTCATCCCACCACTGATCTCGGAAGGGTAGTAGTCTTCAAATCCGGCAAGGCCCACCAGCGCAAGCTTCAGGGACGCTACCTCCCGTATGCGGGCCGGTTTAAGGTCCGTGTAAAGTTCCAGAGTGAGGGAGACATTCTCCGCCAGCGTCAAAGAACTCCACAGGGCACCACTCTGGTACATGATACCGAAGCGACGCATCATGACCTCGCGCTCAAAGGGGTCCGATTCCCAGAAACTGAAAGTACCGTACCACACCTGCCCATGCGTCGGCTCTTTAAGTCCAATCAGGTGGCGCATCAACGTGCTCTTACCGCAACCGCTTCCACCCATGATAATGAAGATATCGCCCCGGTTTACGGTAAAAGTCAGATTACGTTGCAGAACATAATCGCCGTAGGCCATAGTGAGATCTTTTACCTGAATATGAGGATCGAGACTGTTCATATCATATCCCAAGGATATCGCAGAGTACCGTTATAATGGTCGTTGCCACAACAATACTCACAATACTTGTCACAACAGCCGAGGTAGTTGCGTCTCCCACAGCAGAAGCGCTCCTGCCGCACTGCATTCCCCGCAGACAGCCGGCGACAGACACCAGTATTCCGTAGACGAACCCCGAGAAAAGACCGATCCAGACGTTAACAAGGCCAACGGCTTTTATCGTCTCCGTGTAATATTCGAAAAAGTTAAGGTCAAGGACAAATACCCCGACGATGAACCCACCAAGAATTCCCATCAAATCGGCATAGATGCATAGAAGCGGCATCATCAGCGCAAGGGCAAGAACACGGGGAAGCACCAGAAATTCCATGGGAGAAACGCCCGTCGTCCGCAAGGCATCGATCTCCTCATTGACCTGCATGGTCCCGATCCTGGCCGCAAACGACGCTCCTGTGCGGCCTGCAATGATTATCCCTGTCATGATGGCACCCATTGCCCGAACCATTCCTATTCCGACAAGATCGGCCACATAAATCTGCGCACCGAACATGCGCAACTGGATTGCTCCAACATAGGCAAGGATAAGGCCCACCAGCAGGCTGATAAGTGAAACTATAGGAAGTGCATCAGCACTGCACTCCTGGATAATGAGCAGAAACTCCGAGCGCCGGAATCGTGCTTTGCCAGTAAGGAAAAGCCAGAGCACAGTAGCGGTCTCGCCGAGAAAATCAAGCAGGTCCAGGAGCGAACGCCGTACATCGATAACAGCACCGCCAACACGGGCAAAAAAAGGTTCACGGGAGGCAATCCGGCGGGCGCCCTTCCTTTCGGGGACTGCCGTGGCAAGGGCAAGAAGACGGCTGACTCCTGAAGGCAACCCCTCACGGTTCACGGAAACATCATGGATGGTACATTGATCAATAAAGCTCAGGAGAAAGGTGAGCAAAGCGCTGTCCCACTTCCCCAGTTTCTGGGTATCAAACGTTACCTGGCGGACCTCCGAAGCATTTCTACCTATATCCAGAACCTTCGCCGGCACAGGCAGATCATTTGCAAGCACCCAATCCCCGGAAAAGGAGAGAATGAGTGTTCCGCTTTCGTTATTACTCCATGTTAGCGCGGCCTGCCCCATATATTATTCTTTCCACAACTCTGATACCTGTCAATCCAGGCGAAGAGACAATTTTTAAATACTTACCATGTTCTTTCCTCCATTGAAACCAAATATCCAAAAATCAAACCGTACAGAATCGGGTAGGAGGCGGGGTTACCCCCGCCGTCCTCCCACACCACCGTGCGTACGGTTCCGTACACGGCGGTTCATGAAGTGTGTTGAAGTCGGTGGTACTGGCCCATAAGCGACACCAGCCC
>JAQUHM010000218.1 GCA_028683595.1 Geobacteraceae bacterium
CAACCGGCATGGATGATTCTCCTTGTTATGAATGAGTATTGGATTCCTTGTTATTGAGGGTTCGATAATCTTGCACAGAGAGCTACGATTGAATAGGGACTTGTTGTGTAGCCTGATTCGGAGAAAAAAGATGCATCCTTCCAATAGCAGATATCATCGGGTGTGGCAAGGGCGGTATCCAGCAATCGCCGCCACCCGGAACTTGCCCCCGCTGAAAGCGGTGGAATCTGAAATTCCAGGGCCTCCCGGTAGGCATTGAAAATCAGGTGATACATGAGACGTTCGTCATGGCTCCATGCTGTCAGAGCTATACTGTGGGATTCGTGACTCCAGTCAGGTTGATGGAGTCGTACTCCGTGCCATTCGATGCGTGATTTTCGAAGCAACTGATTGAGGCTCATGATGACATTGTTTTCAGGCAAAAAGTCACGTCGCAGCCTGCGATAGACAAGGTGTTTACAGAAACGGTGAACATCATTGTGGACGGAGAGAAGATCCCAGTCAAACCAGCTCAGTTCGTTATCCTGGCAATAGGCATTGTTATTGCCGTTCTGAGTCCTGCGCACTTCGTCTCCCATCAGCAGCATTGGCGCGCCGAGAGCGACAAGAGTCACGGTCTGGAAATTCTTCACTTGCCGGTTTCTGATGCCTTCGATTTCAGTTTCATCACTTGGACCTTCAACTCCGCAGTTCCAGCTCAGGTTTTCATCGCTGCCATCACGGTTACCTTGATTATTTGCTTCGTTCTTCTTGGAATTATAGGAGACTAGGTCATTGAGGGTAAAGCCGTCATGACAGGTAATGAAGTTAATACTTTGCTCCGGTTCCATCTCTTCATGTCCGAAAATATCAGGGCTTCCCAGTAGCCTGGCAGCAAAGTTTTGGACAGTACCGCAATCTCCACGAAAAAAACGACGAACATCATCCCTGAATTTGCCGTTCCACTCCTTCCAGTTGTCTCCAACGAAACTGCCGACCTGATAGAGCCCTGATGCATCCCAAGCCTCAGCGATCAGCTTGATCCCTGCGAGTACAGGGTCAGAGTCGATATCCCACAATATGGGCGGGTTTGTCATGGGAGTTCCGGTCTCGTCACGGGAAAGGATCGCAGCCAGGTCGAATCGGAAACCGTCAACATGCATCATTTCCACCCAATAATGAAGGCAGTCCAGGATCATTCTTCGCACAACAGGATTGTTGGCGTTCAAGGTGTTTCCCGTCCCACTGAAATTTCTATAGGAGCCGTCAGTTTTATCGAGTTGGTAGTAGACGCTGTTTTCAAGACCCTTGAAGCTGAGGGTAGGACCTTTTTCATCACCTTCGGCAGTATGGTTGAAAACCACGTCAAGAATTACTTCGATGCCGTTATGGTGCAGTGCTTTGACCATGTCTCGAAATTCGTCCAGGGTTCCCCGTGGATCTTTGCACCAGCAGTAATCGACATGAGGCGCAAAAAAAGAAATGGGACTATATCCCCAGTAGTTGACAAGCCCGTCAGGACAGTCATGCCTGTCAAACTGGAAAATGGGCAGAAGCTCGACAGCGGTAATGCCAAGATCTTTCAGGTAAGGGATTTTTTCAATTAACCCGGCGAAAGTACCGCGTTTTTCGGGAACTACCCCTGAGTTCGGGTTGCGTGTAAATCCTGCCACGTGCATTTCATAAATGACAGTGCGGGAAAAGGGTCGTTTCAGGGGGATATCCCCTTCCCAATCATACGAGCGGGTATCCGTTACCACGCTTTTCATGGCTGTAGCAAAATTTTCACCAACGCCGCAGGCATCACTCCGACAATAGCCATCCGGTACGGCAACAGCTTTACCATAAGGATCAAGAAGAACTTTTCCCGGATCGAAGCGATGTCCATGGTGAGGAGAAAAAGGGCCGTGTGCCCGATATCCATATATCTGGCCGGCCTTCAGTCCTGGAACGAAAACATGCCAGTAGTGGTAGGACTTGTTGTGTTTCGGGTCAAGGGTGATTACCTGCGCTGGTAAGGGATCGGAGACATGGTCGAAAAGAAGCAACTCCATGGATGTGCAGTTTTTGGAGTAAACACTGAAATTTACGCCGCTACAATGGAGTGATGAGCCAAGAGGGTGGCTTTTACCGTTAACCGTAATGCGACATTCAGAAAAATCATCCCCCTGCGAATCTATAGAGACTGCGATTGGAATGTCGGTCGATTTTCTTGGAGGACCCGTTCTTTTTGTGCGCAGCATATAACTTTCTCCGAAGTGTTATTTCATGTCTTCGGGTACTGCGTCCTGGTTGCATGAAATGAAACAGAATGCGGTGTGCGAGTGACGTGCAGTTGTCGAATGCTCCATAGGAAGCCACCGCTCTTCTCTGAAAATCGAAATCCTATGTCAATAATAAGTGAAAATCAGTGGCAGTCAATAGAGGTAGTTAATGATGCCAGTGGATGTTGCCTGCATTATAAACTCCCCATCATGAACAAATGATCCAGGACAGGGAGAGCGATTCGCGAGTGAGAAGTTCTCCCTTCGCATACTCCGGTGGATAGTCGAATGACGAAAACGATAAGTGTTGCTGTTAGTATGTTATATTATCTGGTATGTCACTATTTGCAATGTATGTTAATAGGATAACTAACCATAAGAACTTTTTCACGGTCTCTGGACAAGGGCTGTTTCCTTTGTATAATTCAGAAAAATAGCAAATGCAGAGGAGGACTAGAATATGATGGTTCGCGTGATATATAAGGATCAGACGGCAGGTGTTGTAGAAAGTCATCTCCTTGACTCTTTGATCAGGAAGGGCAGGATAGTTGCCTATCATTCAGCAGACAAGTGGGTTCCTGTTGAAGCGAAAGCGGTCCCTTCTAGTGCTGTTGCTTCTGATGTCCAGCGTTATCGCGATGATCTGCGGAAGTATAATTCGCATTGATATTTTTGTTTGTATTATTGTTTCTCCCACATATCTTCCCTCTTAACGTAAAACTATTTCCCCTTTTTATCTGAGAATTTCTCGTCAACGGGATACATTTTTTATTTGATTCGCACAGAATGCAGAAGCTGAGGTTCAGAACGGACATCGTGCATTTGTACGCATATTTTTCGGCTATTTTCTTTTGCCTTGATACGATAGTATATAGCGCACTTTACCTTCCGCGAAGGGATAAATATTATTTGCAGAGCGTTGGCAATCAATAGATTGCCTGATACGAGAGAGACAAAAATGGATAATTCGAAAAATACAGAGTATGAGAACATTTCCGGAGTGCCCGCCGATTGCTGTATGCCACCTGCCCTTGAATCCGAACCTGTTTCCTGTTGAGGTCCGAAAACTTTTTCCCAGGGTGGGAAAATAAATGAAACTGTTCCAGGTTTTTCAGGTTGGCTTGATACCCCTGCCGGCCGGATTCCGCGAGTGACTACAAACCTTGCATTTTCTGATCGGGCAGGAGCATGGCTGGTTCGATGGGGAATTGGGCGACAATCATATCTCGTTCCGGCAGGTATCTATGCTGTCGGTTCCCCAACTGATCAAGATCCGGTTATCGTCACTGCCAACTATAAAATGAGCTACGACCATCTTCGTAATCAGTTGGCCGGTCGCAGTGTGTGGATTCTGGTACTCGAAACCTATGGGGTGAATGTCTGGTGCGCTGCCGGTAAAGGAACTTTCGGGACTCGTGAACTGGTCCGGAGAATTGAACTAACCGGACTGTCTAAACTGATTTCCCACCGTCGGTTGATTGTGCCGATTCTCGGTGCTCCCGGTATTGCCGCCCATGAAGTCAGAAATCAAACCGGGTTTATCGTTCATTATGCAACTGTCAGGGCTGGGGACCTTCCGGAATATCTTGATAACGGCATGGTGACAACGCCGCGCATGAGGCAATTGACATTCACTTTAAGGGAACGGCTCGTTCTGATACCCGTTGAATTGATGCTGTCTTTAAAACCTCTGGTACTAATCGGTTTTCTGCTTCTTATTATACCGCCGCTGCTGGGTTTTCCCTCGGCCGGACTTCGTCTGCTGGTTGCTTTTTATGCTGCGGTTTTGACCGGGACTGCTGTTACACCAATACTTCTTCCCTGGCTCCCGGGGCGGCACTTTTCTATTAAAGGAGCTGTGGCTGGAAGTGTGCTCGCATTGGTGTACTGTTTTTTCGGACCCAAGTTTGATCAGGATGTATTTATTATTCTAGCGGCTTTCCTGATTCTGCCGGCGGTGAGTGCCTTTTATGCCCTTAATTTTACTGGTTGTACTCCCTTTACCTCCCGCTCGGGAGTAAAGAAGGAGATGAAGATTGCCATCCCGCTTATTGGCGGAAGCATTCTTCTGGGAACAATCATTGCAATTGCCGGTTCCTATTTTTAGGGAAACAGGAGGTTCGATGAAAGGTTTCAGATATCTTGACCGGGTGACATCCTTGAAACTGGATGCTACCCTGTGTATTGCCTGCGGCATGTGTATTGACGCGTGCCCCCATCAGGTTTTCGAGATAGTCGACAACACTGCTCGTCTGCAGGACAGTGATGCATGCATGGAGTGCGGTGCCTGTATGCGAAACTGTCCAACCTCGGCAGTATCTGTCGAGGTTGGCGTCGGCTGTGCGACCGGTCTTATGCATGAATGGCTCAGGGCAATGAAGCTTTCGAAATCTTCCGGGAGCTGCTGTTAGATCATGATTATTTTTTGGCAGGTTTTCTCGTAAACCATTTTCAGGTTCCGGCGTTTAAGGTTGTAACGTAACGAATTTTGAAATGGAGAGTCTACTATGCGAAGAATGTTTCTCAGTATTGCGCTGGTCATGAGTATGGTGTCATTTGCCCAGGCTTCCAATGTTGACGTCAATATCGGGGTGAATATTGGTGGTCCTGCAGCCGTTTATGTCAACCCACCAGTGGTTATTGCCCGCCCACCACTCTTTCTGTACCCGCCTCAGCTTGGTTTCTATGTGGCTGTCGGTGTTGGGTACGATCTGTTTTATTCCGGGAATGTGTACTATCTAAACAGCGGCAACATCTGGTATTCTTCGCCTTATTATAATGGTCCGTGGGTGAAGGTCAATTACAAGCATATTCCCTATGGAATTAGAAAACACGATTTTAAACAAATCCATTATTACCGCGACAATTCTTACAGGACGTACAAGGCCGGGAATGGGTCTCATCGCTACAAACAATTTCAACCGCAATCGCATAACCATCCTGCTGAAGGATACGGTAAAAAAGGTGGTCATGATAACAATGACAATCACGGTGACAAACAATAAGGGGAATAAAACTGAAAAGGGTGGGAATTCTAAGCAGAACGTTGGAGGGCAGGGGCACGGGAAAAAGTAGCCAGGCTGCTTGAATCCAAACTGTTGGAGTAGTTGCAGGCATTTTTTAACTACTGAAGTAAAAACGGTTTAGTTTTCAGGTGCAGAGCTCAAAAAAAACAAGTTTAACAATAAATTCGGGGAGCAGGCATCGTAGCTGCTCCCCTTTTTGTATAATGCCTTTGTAGATGTCCTTTCCCTGTCATGAAACGTAGCTAGAGTGAGCCCATTTCTTCCAAAATGGGTGGATTTGCTACTGGCTGGCTGTGCTATACTTAGCACAGTAAAGCCACCAATTGTCAGGGCAGATATAACTCTTTCAGTTTTCTTTCAGAGGAACCCACGTATGACCAATCGCAAAAATAACGTATTTCCTGTTGATGATATTCATCTCCTTGTAGCAACTCTTCCTGGTGAGCTGCAGGCTGCGTTGCGGAATTTGCCTCTGGAACAATTGATTGAGGTAATTATGGATCTGGGTCGTCTCGCTGAGGCCCGATTCTCTGATAAAGTGGTCAGGTTGAGTGAGAAGCCTGTTACTCATGAAGACCTGTCACATGTGTTAGCCCTGCTGGGTGATTTTACTGATGACAACCGAGCCGGAATAGAAAGAACCCTGCATCGGATATCTGCAATCCGCAATCGAAAAGGGATTATTATCGGGCTTACTCTCCGGGTCGGCCGGGCAATTTTCGGCACTATCGAGCTGCTGCGCGATCTGATCAACACAGGTCAAAATCTTTTGATTCTGGGACGTCCAGGCGTTGGTAAAACAACCAAGCTTCGTGAAATGGCCCGTGTTCTGGCTGATGATTTTCAAAAAAGGGTTATTGTTATCGATACGTCCAATGAAATTGCCGGTGATGGTGACATCCCACACCCGGGTATTGGAAAAGCCCGCAGAATGCAGGTTCCTCGGTCGGATCGTCAGCACGCGGTCATGATCGAAGCCGTTGAAAACCATACACCGGAAGTGATAATCGTCGATGAAATAGGTACCGAGGAGGAAGCTGCCGCTGCCCGCACAATTGCTGAGAGGGGTGTTCAGCTTATCGGTACTGCACATGGCAACACCCTGGAAAACCTGATTATGAATCCTGTTCTTTCGGACCTTGTCGGTGGTGTGCAAACGGTTACTCTTGGTGACGATGAGGCGCGACGAAGGGGCACCACCAAGACGGTAAGTGAACGTAAGGCTCCTCCCACGTTTGAC
>JAQUHM010000219.1 GCA_028683595.1 Geobacteraceae bacterium
TTGTCAAGAACGACAATGGAGATATGGCAGCTGGTGCAGGAGTATTTGCCATGCACGGATGGGGCAAAGGCGGATGCGTTGATCTTGTGTCCGTGACACTGCAGGCAGGTTGATGGATTGATCGGCATTGTCTGTTCAGCAGATGCTGGTGAGGCCACAATAAGTGCAAGCATTGCCAACAGTGGGAAAAAGGTAAAAACACGCTGCATAAGTCTTCTCCTTCTGATTGTTAAATGATTCCTCAGCACGAAATATATATTGTTTTAGCAGAAAAATAACAAAGTGAAAATAGTATATATGAGAATATGGAAATTAATATTATCGACCGAGAAAATCGGCCTTGCCCCGTTTGTCTTTTTCATGGTACCAGTCTTCGCAGTTTTGAGACCAGAGCAGGTGCTGCCGCAAGCACAACCAGCACCAGAATCCACAGGTTGCGGGTGAAGATGTTGTACGCCTGTAAAAGCTCTTCCCTCGGCTTGCCTGCGATTACCCGGCCAAAAAGAAACTTGAACAGGACGGTCGTTACGAGCCAGGAAAGGCCGCTCAGCATGGATTGGTGGAGTGCCAGCGGACTGAGCCACGGTAGTGAGGTGTAGGTAAGGAGAAAGAAGAGCATCTCACCAGTGATGCCGGATAGTGGAAGGGCAAATTTTTGCCGAGAAGCGGAACCAGACATTTTTCACGGAAGAGTCCGTTAATGGTTGCTATCGGGATGAGAGAGAACCAGATGGCAGCGCTTTTCAGCAAAACAGCTGCCATGTCAGAATCCTTTGCCAGCTCGGTAATGATTGAACAAAGTCTTGCGCAGGAGGTTCTTTATGTCAAGCGCCGTAGTGAAGATTGTGCGCAATTATTACACAAGGATTATGGTCTGCCAGTGGACGTTCTCCTCCGGCAGGGAGAACATGTCGGAATAGCCGACATTCGATGCTGTGCTGGCAATGCTGATTTTTTTCTTGTCATGTAAACCGAATTTTCGTACATTCGTTTCCTTCTTTAAATCAAGTCGGGTTTCCGTCTCAGGGAAGCACCGGTAAAACCGAATAAAAGATAGCCGATACTACTAAACCGCTCGCGAGAGCGGGGCGGAAAGCTCACAGGGTCTCCAGAAGACAGCCGGGTTGCCGAAATATCTGACGATATTCAGCACCCGGCATTTTATTTTCCGACCGGGTGCTGAGACTCCACCAAGGAAGGAACTGTCATATGAAAAAGATTTTGTGTTGTCTGGCGCTTGCCGCCACTCTTCCCGTACCCCACGCTTTTGCCTCTAACGTCGATTTTAACATCGGGATTAATGTCGGCACACGGCCGCAGGTTGTCGTGCCGGTCCCGCCTCCGCCTGTCTATCATGAGCCGCCTGTTGTTTACGAAGAGCCACCCCTATTTATCGAGCCACCTGAGCTTGGGTTCCATGTGGCTGTGGGCATCAACCAAGACATTTTTTTTGTGGGCAACAGTTACTACCGCTTCAATAATAATGTCTGGTATGAAGCTCCCTACTATGGTGCTCCCTGGGTAGTGACCCGTTACAGAGCTCTTCCCTGGAAGCTGCGCAGGTATCCCTATGAAAAGATCCGACACTATCGTGATAGGGGCTACAGGGATTACCGGCAGGGAAGAGATGCCTATTGGGAACGCCATCAATTTCGGCCGAAGCATGAAATGAAGGTGGCGCGCAAGGCTGAGCGCCACGAGAGGAACCCTGCCTGGAAAGGATCCCGTAACGGTGAGGGGGATTCGTGGAGACGTGAAGACCGCGAGGATCGAGACCAGTCCAGGTATGACCGGCGGTACGGTAGGTAGAAATCTTTAAAGGTAACAATGAGAAACAAGGCCGTCCTTCCCTCAGGGAGGCGGCCTCATTTCTGGAGAAGATTCTGTCAAGTTTCTTATTTCGGCAGGGAGTTGGTTCTGATTTGATAAAGGTGCATCCTTCCCTTACAGCAGTATTGTTCCTCAAGCTTCTTCAGTCAAGGCTATTCGCAGTGAATCATCAAAAGAAGTAAGGCCGCCGGGGAGCAACTCCCGGATTCGCGTATCGCGGCAGATTACCTCGTTCCGCAGGCCTTCTATGAGCGGCATGGAAATAGAAGGCTTGACCGGCGTGACGAGTCCGACCCAATACGAAGACAATTTCGGCGTCAGTAAAGGAAACGGTAGAATCAGGATCTTTTTGCCGATGATCCCTGCAAAACGAAGCATCATCTCCCGGTAAGTAAGTATTTCCGGGCCGCCTATGTCAAAGGTGTTGTTTGCGGTGCGCTCATCCTGAAGACAACCGACTAGATAGCGAATAACATCCCCTACGGCAATCGGCTGGCACCTGGTCGATACCCACTTTGGTGTGGTCATGATGGGCAGTCTTGATACCAGTGCCTTGATAATCTCGTAGGAAGCTCCACCTGCACCGATGATGATTGCCGCACGCAGCACGGTTGTGGAAAAAACTCCGCTTTGCAGAATTTTCGCAACCAAGATGCGGCTTGCCAGGTGCTCGGATAGGCCGCTGCCGGTTTCACCGAGACCGCCAAGGTAAATGGCCCTTCTCAGACCGGCCTCGTTGGCCGCTGCTACGAAATTTTCCACAGCCTGACGGTCGCGCCGCTCGAATCCCGCTCGGCCTCCGGCCATGGAATGAACGAGGTAGAAGGCGGTATCGATTCCGCTCAAGACTGGTCCCAGCGATGCACGGTCAAGTAGGTCGCCATGCAGTGTTTCTACTTCCTCAGGAAACTGCTTGCCCGGGTTGCGCACCATTGCCCGAACTTGAAATCCTTCCGCTACAAGCGCACGCACTAATCGTCTCCCGATGAACCCGGTAGCGCCTGCTATCAGCACTTTCCCCTGGTGAGGCTCCATAGTCTCTCCTTCACTGTTCCTTCTCTACAAGTGTACACGACAACGGGAAAAGTGAAGTGTATTTAGTGGAATTTTTGAGGGGTTAAACGCCATTTACTACACACACGGGGCATAGGCTACAATGCTGTGGTATGATTGCTGCGGAGGTTTTGATGCGGACAGTAAAGAAAAAGATTGCCAGCAGGGAGAGCATTGGGGAAGATCGTTTGGTCTATTCCCGGCAATGGATTGAATTTTGCCCTTCTGATCCTGGTGTTCTTACTTCGGTACTTCTTGTTGAGAAGTATCTTGCTTTCGTACGGAAGTGTACTCTTTCCCTGGTACGGCCGCTGCGAAACGGCGGAGAAATTGCTTTTTCCCTCATCGGTACATCTTTGCCTTTGCTGATATTCTCCGGTCCCGAGGTCAAAGAAACCGCTCACTCCCAAACTGCAACTCTCCGCATTGACGGCGGGTTGCTCGTTCAGCGGAATGAATGTGGAAGAGGTCTGCTCTCCTTCATCATCGAAGATCTGGCAGATGGGGTGCTGGTGGCGGTGGAAGTCTGCGATTATTGCCCACTTCTTTTGGGCGGAGTCAAAGCGTCAAAACTGCGAAAATGGCTCTACCGCTGTTCCCAAGCTTTGATTCATAAGATCATAACTTCCCGCTTTCTTTGCCATGTGCACCGTCAGATCGAGTCAGGTAGGGCTTTGTGATTAAGCTGCAAGTGCCATTTAACGGAGAAATAGGTTCATTTCAGGAAGGCTGACTGGAGAGGGGTTGTTGTGATGGTGTCAACTGTTGTTATTACCTCAATCACTTCTTTGGAAAAGTGTTTTGTAACGGTGAGGGGGGCTTTGGCTCCCCTCACCGTTTATCCACGAGGTTAGATCTTGAAAGTTTAAGTACGTCCAGAATTAGAACTGGTAGTACCAGGCATCGTTGGCGGCTCCAACAACGTAGAGTCTCATGCGGGAGGAGTCGTAGGTTGCGTGTCCTGCGTAGGTGGACCCCGGTCCCTTTGGATCGCTGAGCTGGTGCCAGGTGTCGGTGGCGATGTCATAGATGACAGGGTCGAGATCGTATGCGGCGGCATAGATGAAGCCAACCGTACTGCCGAACCAGGTGAACTGAGCATTGCCGCCAAGATTGAAGCCGTTCGGGTTTGGCGTAAGTGTTGTGATGGCGGCCGTTGTAACGTCATAGGAGTAGAAGTTTCCGGTATAATCGATGATGTAGATGAGGTTTGAGCTTGGCCCTGAACCCGCAACGTTGGCCCAATTACTGAAGGTATACAGTGATGCACTCCAGCTGTCGGTCGCAGGATCGTAACTGTATAGGTTGTTGTCGGTGAGCACGATCCAGAGTTTGCCGTTCTTCCAGGTGCCATGCGAGTAAAATCCCGTAGCGGGTGCCGTTGCGAGAGTCTCGCGGGTATCCGTGACGGTGTTGTAGCGTTCGAGTTCGGCAGTTTGCACTGAGGGGGGCATGTAGATGTACGTGCCGGTATCGTCAATCACCGGCTGTGATCCATGGCGGCCAAAGAGGAAGGTTGTCGCAACGGTTGCTGTGTCGCCGATATGGTTGATGCGATAGAGCGTTTGACCGCTGTTGTCATTGCCGTACATGGAGTACAGGCAGTCTTCGCGAGCCGAATAAACCCATCCTCCGTCATGTTTGTCAGCATATGGGTTTGTGTCGAGCCATGTCGCCGCGGTTGCTGTCACTGCCCAGGGGGTAGTGGGGTCAGATGCTGCGGGTGCCACATCATCATCACCGCAGGCACTGATGGATAACATCATTAAACCGAACAAACCAATCACCAGCCACTGTAGATAGTTGCTTCTTCAAATAGGATTTTTCATAAAATGCCCCTCCTCATTGATATGAGTTTTCATTCTTTTCCAGATGATCCAGACAGGACACCAGCTTGTGAATTGAGAATAAGACTGTCACCGTCAATTTTTAGTCTGGGTCCGCTTTTTCCAGCACTACTTCCTCCTTGGTATTAAATTTCATCCGCTATGCAGCGAGAAGCATGGCGATGGACGAGATAACGGTGCTGTGTTCAAATTAGTATGATAAGGTGGCAAGATCAGAGGATACATGATCATTATGATAGCGTGATATAACGGAGAGATTGAAAGTGGGAGGATAATCTGTTAAATGTATTGTGCTATTAGGACTGAAAGTACAAGTCGTCCGGGTGTCAACCTTGTAATTTATTGTCGTCTGGGCTTGTCGACCATAAATCCAATGCTCTGATATTTATAGGGTTTTCATGTATAGAAAAGTTGTTCAGACTTGCCTGGAAAGAGTGAGATATTCTGCCCCGTTCTCTGTTTACGTGTTGTGGCTGCTTGCCTTTCCCATGGATGGAGTCCTTTCCTCCTGTGCGGAGTCGCAAAATTTCCTGCTCTGGTTTCTTGTGCCACATGCGTTTACCCTTCTTGTAACGGGACGCTATTTGACCGGGGACAGGATCTTTCCCGTGATATCAAGAGCCGGAATTGTCTTGACCATTGCAATTACCACCCTGTTTCCGCATTGCCTTGGTTATCATCTGTACCTTGCCGCTCTGGCGGGTATTTCCTCTGCCCCTTTAGCCATAAAGGCCTGTTCCCGCATCAAGCGCTCTGTGAAGCCTTTTCAGGCAGCGGCTGCCGGACTTGTGGCCGGCAATATTCTGCTGTACCTTTTTATATCTCTGCCCTTGGTGGATGGTGCAAAATCTATTGTTCTCGCGACTCTTCTTATCCTGCTGTTACTGTCACCTTGCGCGGTTTCAGACAGCGGTTCCATCCGACTGATGGTGAAGTATCTGCCAGTTGTTTTCGTTTTTCAGCTTGTCGGCGGTCTGATGTATGGTTTTCTGATGAAGGCGTATACGGCTCAAAGCTTTCTGAAAGGATCCGAACTGCTGTTTTACATCTTGGCGGTTATAGGTGGTGTTTACGTAACCAGTCGGAGATTGGACGCTCTTTTGGCGCTCGGCGTTATGGGAGCCATGTTTTCATTTTCCTTCTTGCTGGGCAATACGGCTTTTGCCACGAACATCAGCATGTATGCAATGCAGGGTGCCACCGGTTTTGTCGACCTGTTTCTCCTCTGTCTACTGCTGTCCTGCGAAGGAACTGCTAAGGCGCTGGGGTATGGGCTTGCAACCACCTGCTTTGCCATTGTCTGTGGAAAGGTATTATCCAACGTTGCGGGTGAGGAGCTTTCCCTGATCGTTTCCGCGGGGAATATTATTCTCACACTTTCCGTGCTCCTGTTGTATTTCAAAAGCAAAACAAGTGAGTCTTTTCCGAATCTTTGTGTGGAAACCGGCGCTCCCGTCCAGCAAATCGATACATCTGCTGCGGGAACGGCCAACGATTTTCAGGGCCGATCGAATGTGGTGCCGCGTGGCTTCAGCAAGCGTTTTTCTGAAAAAGAAAAGAAGGTGCTTGAATTGGTTCTTACAGGGAAAACCTTCAAGGAAGTCGCTTCCTGCCTTGAAATATCAGAATCATCCGTGAAGACCTATATGAAGAGGATTTATCAAAAAACAGGGGTTTCCGGCAAAACGGAACTGGTAAGCCTGATTGATGGCGTAAACGATTCTTTGAATAAACACTGACGAATACTTTATTGGCAGGGTGCCGGAAAAGCACTC
>JAQUHM010000220.1 GCA_028683595.1 Geobacteraceae bacterium
CGTTCATCAGTTGGCCGATGTCCATGTCGAGGTATTCATTGTTTTCCGTCGCCCTCGCCATGTCGACGCCGACGACGCACAGCAGCGCCACTGCCGCCGCCGTTTTATGATCGATCCAATCCATGACCACTCCACATCCCAAAAACCTGCCCGCCGGCGAAACGAATCCGTCCGCCCAATGGCCGGGCCTTGCAAAAAAAATGCGATATCCCCCTCAAAGCGGGGGACAGTAGCACAATTCAAGAGTGAAACAAAATGGAAAGATGCGCGACATGCGCGTCCCGCTTTATAAGGGCGACCCGGTCAGGACGGCAGCATGCCGTAGAGATAGTTGATCACGTCGGTGCGGGTGACAATGCCGATCACCTTTTCCCCCTGGACCACTGGCAGATGGCCGATGTTTTTCTGGACCATCAAATCCGCCGCCTCGCTGGCCAGGGCTCTCTTGATCCCTTGAAGATGCTGTTCCTGGGAATGAAGGAGGCCGTCGCAGTAGGAACGCCGGTCACCCAGCGTCCCCTGCACAGATCCCGGCGTGCGGTATTCCCGCACCGGGCTCCTCAGTCATAATCACTCGCGCAGAAAGGTCAGTCCTCACGCAAGCCCCCGATTCGTTTTCGCCTGCCTGTATTCAGTTGGCGCCAGAAACACATAGGTCGTCAGCACCCTTTTCAGTCCTTCCCAGGTCAGACTACGCCTTTGGCTCCTTCGATTCAGCCATTTGTACAGCGCCCTCACTGCTTCCTGGTAGAATATCCACAACGACGAGGTATTGCCACAGGCACAAAAGTAGTTGTAATGCCCCCGCACCTTACGAATCATCGCCGGGATCAACTTCGGCAGCGGAACATGCCGGTTTAACTTCACCCATGCTCGGCAGGCTTTAATGCTTGCCTGCAGCTTCTTCCTGGCTGTCCGTCTCCACACTCTTGGTACGCCTTTCGTATCACTTTCCCAGTAAAACTCAAAGCCGAGAAAGGTAAACCGTATTGTCCGGCCTGGATGAAATCGACTGAAGCGATGAATACAGGTCTTTTCCGGCGCGACTTCAAGGCCAAATTTGGCCAACCGCTCCGGAAGTACCCGATAAAACCGCTCCGCCTCCATGCGATACTGAAAGGCGCAGACAAAATCATCCGCATAACGGATGAGATATGCCTGCCCGCGACAGCGCGGCTTGACCACCCGTTCAAACCAGTGGTCCAAAGCATAGTGCAGATAGATATTCGCCAGGATGGGAGAAATCACACCCCCTTGCGGCGTCCCGGTATGCGGATGGCACACCGTCCCGTCCTGCTCAAGGATGCCAGCCTTCAACCAGCTGTCGATCAACCCGAGAAAGGGCTTGTCATCCACTCGCTGGGCTACCATCTTCAACAGCCAATCATGATCGATGTTGGTGAAAAAACCTTTGATGTCGGCTTCCACCACATAGCCATATCGTCCAAATTGCAGTTCGAAGTTCAGGTCCTTCACAGCCTGCTGCGCCCCGATACCCGGACGGTAGCCATAGCTGGCAGCATGAAAATCCTGCTCAAATATGGCCTCCAGTATGAGTCTCGCCGCACCCTGCAGCAGCCGGTCTTCTACCACCGAAATGCCGAGGGGCCGTTGCTTACCATTGCCTTTGGGAATGTACCTCCGACGGATTAACCGACTTCGGTAGTCATTCCGTTTCAGGCGGTCCACCAACCGCTTGATGTTGTCGTCAAGATTTTCCGCATACTGCTCGATAGTAACCTTGTCGACTCCCGGCGCACCCCCTTTGTTCAGGTTGCTCCAGGCCTCATATAAAAGAGGACCATTCAAGTTGTGTAGAAGTTTTGGAATCGATGGGTTTTCGCAGATCCCGCCTTTATGGATAGTGCCTGCAGGAAGGTTGGCTCGACGGGCTCCGGCCCGACATCTGATTTTTCGACTCTTGCCTTTATATGACAGGAGTCGAATTTTTGCGAAACCACCAAAACTGATAGGCACTACCATTAGAATGTGCTTGCCGATGGCGGTCCGTCGGCAGGGGAACATAACGCATGACGATTCGTTGTCCATCGATGCTGATTTGCCGCTAGGTTAGGCGCCCTCTCCCCCCACTTTTCTTCTCGGGAGACCCAGACGAATTCGTGCTCTTTTCCCTGGCGCCATCCAAGCCACCCTTTCCCATTTCGAGGGATACATCTCGTTGCAGAGGCGGAATATTCGAGCAACCAGCCATACAAAGCCTTGAATATCTACCCCCTGTGCGTGGAGCCCGTAATTTACGGCCACAACAAGGGCCCTGACCGCATTATTTCCTTTTGGTAGCCCAAGGAAAATTTTCACTCAAATCGTTTAAAAAATTTCCGGTTTCTCGGCATTTTTACATTTACGACATTATTCCAGTATATTACGAAAAATGCCGTTTCCTGTTATGCGGAATAACCATTCCCTCCCCTCCTCTTGTTTCTATATTTCCGGAATTTTTCCTCTCTGAGATGATGGTGCAGAAGCAAATGCACGAAAGCTTCATCGTTAATCATTATCATTTTCGTTGCAACACTTTCAATTTAAAGAAGTAACCTAGGCAACTCTTTTTCAATCTATTGAATTAAGATCCTGGCATTTTTTATGCTTCCACAATTAAAAGGTTTTTTCTACTGACAGCCACAGGCTTCTGCCGAAGAATCGCTACACCCACATCCTTTTGTCCATGTTGCTGCCCCCCAAGGAAGGCAGGACGGCAGCATTGCTTGAAAAAACAATAAAGGAGGGATTCCCATGAAAAAGACTTTGATTGCAATGAGTGTCATGCTGACCTTTACGTTGGGAGCGTCGGGGATGGTACAAGCGGCCACGGAGGCCGAAAAAAGAGCAGCTATTGATAGCGGCCTTGCTTATCTGGCCGCGCAGCAGGATGCTGCAGGGGCTATAGGTGGAGGTGGCGTTGACTACCAGATCGCCCAGACAGGTTCGGCCCTACTGGCCTTCCTGGAAGAAAAAGACAATTGGGGCGCGGCCAACGCGGTTGCCTATCAGGCTGTGGTGGACAATGGCCTCAACTACCTCTTCAGCAAAGCAGTGAAGATTAGCGTCAGCCCGCAAACTGCGGGTAACCCAGACGGCAACGGCGATGGGTTCGGCGTACATTTTTTCAGTGGCGATCACAATCGCGACACCTATATTACCGGCCTCGCCCTGCCCGCCATTGCCAAATCGGGTACACCTGACGCCGTGGTGGCAGCGGGGCCCCTGGCCGGCATGACCTACAAGCAAGTGGTCCAGAACACGATCGATTATTTTGCCTACGGCCAGAGCGACCCGGCTAGCGGTAATTATGCGGGCGGCTGGAGGTATTATGCCAATTATGGCAACTCCGATCAGTCCACAACCCAATGGCCGGTTATCTCCAGTTTGTTCGCCACTGAGATGGGTGTTTCCACTCAAAATTTCGTCAAAACGGAACTGGCCAAGTGGACCAACTACATTCAACGGCCTGACACTGGTGCGGCAGGATACGATGGCCCTTATTCGCCCAATGGCGAACTGAATGAGACTGGGGCACTGTTGATCATGCAGGATTTCCTGGGTTGGGGCACCGGGGATGCAAGGGTTCAATCCGCACTTAACTACATCAATACCCATTGGAAAGAAACAGCCAACAACACATGGGACGGCAATTTCAACCACCCCTATGCCATGTGGGCTATCTACAAAGGACTCGAATCGACCATCGGAGTGGACGACAACACATGGATTACCAATCTTAATCCGCAGGGCGGAGCTCTTTTGGATGCTGGTGACACCTGGAACTGGTGGGAAGATTACTCTGAGTGGCTGGTCAAATCGCAAAATACAGGCGGCTCTTGGGACGGCTACGGTTATTGGGGTGCTCCCATGGCAACATCCTGGTACATCAACATCCTGGCAGCCACCAAGATTCCTGATGGCAACGTAGTACCGGAACCCGGCACCCTGTTGCTGTTCGGGACCGGATTACTGGGGCTGGCCCGCTTTAACAGAAGAAAAAAAAATTAATGGCCGAAAGTTGAGACGGCTCACCTGAACCAAGAGACAGGCAGGGAATCTGCCTGTCTCTTTTTTTTTTGACAAATCACCCCTGATGAACTCGTAATAAGGAAAATTCTCAGTTTTGTCATATCGAGCGTAGCGAAAAATCTCCAGAATTCTATCGAGATTCCCCATCCCCGAGCCTCGTCGAAAAGACAGAAATAAACTTTTCACGAAACTATCAACCTTATACATAGGGTCTATTGGGCCCATTGTGCTGTTCATGTCTGGCGAAAAAGGGCAACCGAAACAACTATCTCCCAGTTCAGGCTTTGACTGCCAATTGCATTCCGCCGGGCTGGTCGCATAGCCACAAAGGACCATCGACACCTCAAGGAATACCGCTGCATTTTTTACTACGACGGAGTTCCTGCCACCAGGTCATTGAATACAAAATATCCAAAGTTCCACAAGCTCAGGAGGCTTCCATGCCGCTGCACACACCAAACTGCCACGCCCACCGGTTACAGCCTTCCCTTCTTGCGTTTCTCGCCGCAGGCTTTCTGCTCACACTCCCCCCATTCGCCCTTGGCCTCTCCAAAGACGACCAGTTGCGCGATGCGCAAAGCGCCAGCTTAATCGGCGCGGACCAGTCCCAGGCCAGCCCTCGAGACGCCCTCGCTTCCGACCTGTCCCTGGCCGAATATAGTTTCAAGCAGGGGGCATGGCCGGAGGCTGCCCGGCACGCCCAGGCTGTCCTGGCCAAAGAGAAGGACAACGGCAAGGCGCACGCCATCCTCGGCTTGATCGCTGCCCTTGGCGGTCAGCGGCAGCAAGCAGAGGAACATCTGGTTTTTCTTCAAGGCAAGAAGGAGACGGGGGTGTATCCGGAGCTGATCGCCGCGGTTCTCAATGGTCAGCAGAAGAACTATGTCAAGGCGCAGGAGCAGCTGAACGCAGCCCTGAAAAAAGAACCGGACCATCCGGTAGCACTGTACTATTCGGGCAGCCTGCACCTCGCCCAAGAACAACTGGATCAGGCCGAACAAGCCTTTGCGGCAGCTCTCCGCCACACCCCCGACCTTGCCGCCGCCCATGCCGGATTAGGTCAGGTCTACTGGCAAAAAAAACAAATGGAGAAAGCGGCGGCCTCGTACCAGAAAGCCATAGCCGCCGAACCGGACACCCTGCTCTATCATCAGCAGCTCATCGCCGTCTATAAGGACGCCGGCCAGAAGGAGGCGGCCGACAAGGCCTCCAAGGACATGCTCTATTTCGTTCCGGGGGTGAAGGAGCGCTCTCTCGAGCAGGGGCTGGAATTAGTCAATCGCGGCTCCAATGACGAGGCGATCAAACTGGCTGACCGCCTGCTGACCGTCTACAAAAAATTCCCGGCCGGTCATTATATCAAAGCCGTAGCCCTGATCAACCAAGGGGATGGGGAAGCGGCGCGGAAAAGTATCGCTGACCTGGTTGCCGCCGGCACCCGCATTGCCAAGACCCATCACGAAGCCGGCCTGTGTTATCTGGCACTGGGTGACTTGGGCAAAGCGGAAGAGCAGTTTAAACTCGTCATCGGCCTCGACCCCGACAACAGCAGGAGTTTTGTCTTTTTACCGATCATCGAGCAGTTGCGAGGGCACCGAGACCGGGCGCTCAACGGCCTGGCGGTCATGCTCGCGCAAAAGGAATCACCAGCGCTGATCCATTATCTGCAAGCAAACAATTATCTGGCCGATGGCAAGACCGCCGAATACAAACAGGAAATGGAGGAGGGGAAAGCGCTGGTACCCGGCCTCCAGCAGGCCACCCTTGATTTTTCCGCCAGCGCGAAAGATTCGGTTGCCCTTGGCGAACATCGCAACCTGATGGTGCTCTTGTATTTCAATGGCTGGTATGAACAGTCTGTTCGGAAAAGCGCCGCCGTGCTCAAGATACTGCCTTCTGATCCTTTTGCCTTGTGGTACCACGGCTTGGCGAAGATGGCCCAGAAACGATATCCGGACGCCATGTTAAGCTTTAAGAAGCTGCTCCAGCTGGAGCCGAATCTGGTCGCCGCCCAAATGGAACTTGGCCAAGTCTACGCCTTGTCGGGCGACCGCCAGAATGCCCTGGTAACCTTTGGCAAGGTCAATGAGATGGCTCCATCCCATGCCCCGGCCTACAGTGCGATGGGCGATCTCTATTATCAGAGCGGGCAGGATGCGGCGGCGGTGCAATCGTATCGCAAAGCCATCGAGATCAATCCCAAGACGGTGCGGAGTTATCCGCCGCTCGCCATTCTCCTTGCGGAACAACCCGAACAGAGCGCCGAAGCGCTCAAGCTTGCCGAAAAGGCAATGGAGCTTGCGCCCCGTGATCCCGGGTCGCTTGATGCCTTGGGGTGGGTGTATGTTCAACAGGGGCAATACCAGATCGGTATCGAAAAATTACATGCAGCCCTCAGCCTGCTTCCCCAGGCTCCGCTCGCCATGTACCACCTGGGTGTC
>JAQUHM010000221.1 GCA_028683595.1 Geobacteraceae bacterium
TATTTCATCATCATGGACATTAATCTTCCCGGTATAGACGGTCTGGAAACGACCCGGCGCATCAGGGCCTCGGAGGCTGACGGCGGCATCCCAATCATCGCCATTACTTCGTTCGCGATGTATGGCGACAGGTTCAGGGTTCTGGATGCGGGGTGCACCGCATATTTCGAAAAGCCGATCGACCCGCTCACCATCGTGGAGAAGATTCATGAAGCCATCGGGGCGACGGAGAATTGCCAGGGGAAAGCTGGAGGGAGTAATGAATATTCTGATCGTTGATGACAATAGCGATGACCGGAGACTTTTGCGCTGTACCTTGGAACACCACGGCTGCACAGTCTTCGAGGCGCGGGATGGGGAGGAAGGGCTCGATCTTGCCACCCGCCTGCATCCGGATATCATCGTTTCAGACGCACTCATGCCGCGTATGGACGGCTTTCAGCTCCTCCGGAAGCTGAAGTCCGACCCGGATCTCAGATCGATCCCCTTGCTTTTCTACTCCGCCATCTACACCGGCGAGAGGGAAGAACAACTTGCCCTCTCGCTCGGGGCGGAGGCATTCGTGGTCAAGCCGACGGAACCGGAAGAGCTTTGGGAGAAGATCTGCGCAGTCAAGCAAGCATGGGAGGCGCGCCAGGAAACGTCTGCCCGCCCGGTAATGGATGAGGGTGAAGAGCAGTACCTCAGGGCGTATTGCCATATTGTAGCGACCAACCTGGAAAAAAAAGTGCAGGAACTTGAAGAGGCGCTGCTCCTGCGCAAGCAGGCGGAAAACGAGCTGACCCGTCTCAATGCGCAACTGACAAGGGAGATCAGCGAACGTATGCGGTCGGAAGAAGAAATAACATGGAACCTGGCCATTAATCAGGCCCTGTCCTCATTATTCATTCCTCTTGTGACCGCCGGTACTACCATCGAACAGATATCCGAGATAATACTGGAGAAAAGCAGGCAATTGACGGGCAGTGCCCACGGTTACGTAGCTGAAATCGACCCGTCCACCAGAGACCTGATTGCGCACACCAATTCAAAAATGATGCAAAGTGAATGTACGATAGCGAAAGAAGAGTTGCGTAAAACAATATTTTCCCGAGAAGCGGATGGTCTTTATAACGGTTTGTGGGGGCATGCTCTGAATACAAGGGAGCCGTTTTATACAAATGAACCAATGAAGCATGAAGCCTCAACGGGCATCCCGGAAGGACATGTAGGAATTGAGAGGTTTCTGTCGGTCCCGGTTTTGCTGAGTGGTGAATTGGTGGGACAGGTTGCCCTGGCGAATTCAGACCGGGATTATACGGATCGGGATTTGGACGCAGTCAATCGTCTTGCCGAATATTATGCGCTGGCCATTCGGCACAAGCGGGCGGATGAAGAGCAGGCGCGGCTTCAGGAGCAATTGCGCCAGTCACAGAAGATGGAAGCCATCGGACTCCTGGCGGGTGGAATAGCCCACGACTTCAATAATTTGCTCATGGCAATTATCAGCTACGGCGGTATTCTCCAGATGAAGATGACGGAAGGAGATCCGCTCCGGCCCAACGTGGACAAGTTGCTCGCCGTGGTAGACCGGGCCGCGGGCCTTACCCAGAGCCTTCTCGCCTTCAGCAGGAAGCAGTTGATCGATCTCCGGCCGTGCAACCTTAACGACATCATCAGGAAGGTGGAAAAGCTCCTGGGCAGGATCATCGGCGAGGACATCGAAATTCGAACGACCTTCAGGGAAGACCCTCTGACCGTAACCGCCGACAGCGGCCAGATCGAGCAGGTGCTGGTGAACCTGGCGACCAATGCCAGGGATGCCATGCCCAACGGCGGATTGTTGTCAATCGTCAGCGAAATTACCGAGATCGACAGCTATTTCATCAAGGCCCACGGCTACGGCGAGCCCGGCAGGTATGCCCTTTGTCTGGTAACAGATTCCGGGGCGGGCATGGATGCAACAACGACAAAAAGGATATTTGAGCCGTTTTTTACCACCAAGGAACTGGGCAAGGGGACGGGGCTGGGACTTGCCGTGGTCTATGGGATCGTGAAGCAGCATGACGGTTACATCAATGCCTACAGCGAGCCGGGCATAGGGACGACGTTCCGGGTATATCTGCCGTTGTTCCAGGGTGGTGAACGTGCCGATACAGAGCCAGCCCCCCTGTCGCTGCTGGTTGGAGGGACGGAAACAATACTGCTGGCCGAGGATGAAGCGGAACTCCGGAAGCTGTTAATGACTGTCCTCACGGAGTTCGGCTATACGGTCATCGAGGCGGAGGACGGGGAGGATGCGGTTTGCCAATTCACCGAAAACAGGGAGAGGATACAGCTTCTGCTCCTTGACCTGATCATGCCGAAAAAGAGCGGGAAGGATGCCTGTGATGAGATCAGAAAGATGGCGAGCGATGTCCGGACAATCTTCATCAGCGGCTATCCGCCTGATGTCATCCAGGGAAAAGGCTTGCTGGAAGAGGGCTGTGACTTGGTCATGAAGCCGGTCACCCCGCAGAATCTGCTGCGCAAGATCAGGGAGGTGCTGGGCAGGTAGGGGAAATTCCTGCAAGCCTGATGATACATCTTTCTGGACGATAGAGCGCTTTGTTGATGAACTCCAACAAGTCCGCCAGACTCTCGGATTGCAGAAGGTCCACATCCTCGGACAATCGTGGGGAACCTCGCTGGCGGTTGAGTACCTTCTTACGAAGCACCCGAAAGGGGTGGTGAGCTTGGTCCTTTCCGGACCTTTGCTCAGCACGTCACGCTGGATTGAAGACCAGAAAGCCTATATTGCCGAACTTCCGGAAGAGATCCAGGAACTCATCCTGAAATCCGAAGATGCCGGAGAATTCAGCTCTCCACACTATCAAGATGCCATGATGGCCTATTACAAAATCCATGTTTGTCGTCTTGACCCCTGGCCGGAGTGTCTGAACAGGTCTTTTGAAAAATTGAATTTACCGATGTACGGATATATGTGGGGACCTAGTGAGTTCACCGTAACCGGAGTACTGAAAAACTATGAACGTATAGAACGGCTGAAAGAAATTGCAATTCCTGTTTTATTCACCTGTGGATCTTTTGATGAAGCAACCCCTGCAACGACCAAATATTATCAAAAAAACCTTCCTCGATCCGAGATACATGTTTTTGAGGATGCTTCACATGAACATCATCTTGAAAAGCCGAAAGAATATCGACAAGTCGTCCGGGATCTCCTCCGCCGGGCGGAAAAGAAACACGTCAGGGTAAGTTCACGTCACAAGTGTACCCCTTAGGACATCTAGCCCACGAGGGGGCAGCCCTTGATACGAAACGAAAAGTTAAGAACGAGGGTTCAACCAGGCAGACGCAGTGACCTGAAACCGCCGCTGTTTTCCCGCACCGCTATACAAGGAAAACTGATCAAGATATACTCCTCAAATGATGAGGCTGAACTGTCAACGATTCGTCGGCTGTTAGATTGTGAAGGCAGTTATTATGTCGTTCAATATGATCAATTTGGATTAATGGAGGTCGGGCCGCACTTTGTGGGGACAGTCTACCGTTTACAATGATTCAAGTACCATAATTTCACATCAAAAGGAGTAGTCTATGAAGCCATCCAACAGTATGAGAATTACCTCAGGTTCCGCCATGGTTTTGCTCCTTGCCTTACTGCTCATGTCTCAAGGCGTCGTGCAGGCCCAGGTAACGCCGAAGCTGCCTTTAGGGCAGATGCGGTTTTACGAGATTCCACCCCTCAAGTTGTGTCCCGACCTGAAGGTCAGCCTTACTGTGGTCAAGGGGCGTAGTGGGCTTGTCACTTTGCAGGGCACGGTGACGAATATCGGCAAAGGCGATTACGACATGCCGTCCGAGGCCCAGGTGATCATGAACCTGCGCTATCCTCCCAAGACCTATGCCCAGATCGGAGTGTCCGATATTCTTCTTACCAAGCGCTTCACCAAGGTCAAGAAGGGCGCTTCTTTCCCGGTTACCTGCACCTTTCAGATCCCCGATTTCCAAGGTTGGGTCATCGCTGGCGGAAAGGGTAACGCCAAACGCCTCTTCACGCTGCGCGTCATGAAACAGGACATGTCTTCCTACGAGCCCGGTGAAGACTGCCACCCGGAGGACAATTCCAAGTCCGTCGAGCTGGAGTCCCGGGAAAAGTTGCCCTGATGGAGGGCTCTGGGAACGGAGTTGACTCTTGACTAAACAGGTTAGTTAGTTTTCATCCGGAAAGTCGTGGCAGGGGCCGGGTTGGAACTCCCCCGAAGCCTCTCGTAATCGGTCACCACCCGTTACACTGATCAGCTGATATACTGGTTTCGGGCGGTTTTCCTGCTGTTGCAACCGTGCAATGAAGCCGTACGAGAGACTCCGTGAAAGTCCCAACCCTCCACGGAACAGCACTTTTAGAGTTCCCGGATGAAGACTATGAAGTCGATTTTAACCTTGATGAGGTCTTGGTATCAAATGATGGTATTTTTGTCAGATATATAATAGCAAAATAGGTTATCTTGGTTCAATCTTGGAATCTACAATCTATTTTGCGAGGTGAAGATATGTTTCTAAAGAAACTGTTTACATTCGGCAAGGATTACAACCATTACCTGGAAAAGGGTGACAGGTGCCTGGCTTATGAGCAGTTCGCCGATGCCAGGAATGCCTATGGCGAGGCTCTGGAAAAGATCGAGGCGAGTGGCGAGGCGGCACTTTCCCTGGTTGAGTCAATCCGGCAAAAAATCGCGCTGACCGGCAATATGCTGGGTCGCATGAACCTGGTTGAGGTTGAATATGCCCTTTCCATCGGAGACAGTAAAAAGGCCGAAGAACATCTGCGTATCATCATGGATCTGGCGGATGACGCAACCCTCAGGGAAAATGCAGAGAGACTTTTAGCCGGGCTCGATTCCGAGGTCCCAGAAGAGGCAATCGTCGAGGCGGTTCATAGTTGTGGTAGTTGTGAGGGGAGGGGTGCTGAAACAGGAAACGACAACCACCATGGCATGGATGACAGCATAACCAGGGAAGACAGATTGGCCTTGTATTTTCAGACTCTACCCGGAGACCTCCCCGAGCGGTATGCCGGTATGGGGGAAGAATTTGCCCGGGGCTGCCTCCTTACCCTGGAGGGGGATGAAGAAGGCGCCCTGAAGATATTCGAGGAATTATCAACGGACATGGAAAGCGACATCCTGAATTATGAGAAAGCAATACTCCATTTTCACCATGGCGATTCCGGGAAGTGCGAGCAGCTTCTGATCCGGGCCATTGGTTTGAATTCCGGAAATCCACTCTGCCATATCGGGCTTGTTCAACTCTATACCGAGATTGGCAGGGGGCCCGAGGCGTTGCAGGTGCTGGAGCGGATGATAGCGAGCGACCTGATTCCGGAGCAGGCCAGGCTGATGCAGGGCGACTTGTACACCCATCTTCAGGATGAGTCTAATGCTGTTGAAAGCTATTCAACGCTCCTTGCCTCGCCCCAATTTGCCAGGGAGGCGGCTGAACGACTCGTGCCGCTCCTGGAAAGGCAGGGGCGCAACGAAGAGGCCAAATATCTGGTGAAAAAATTCGTCAAGGGTTGTTGTTGATCCATGAAAGATTAAGAGCTTATGCGTACATAACGTTACGAGAGATCGCGCCTGAATGTATGCCAGATGTAGACGTGTTGATTGAACAAAACCGCAGGCGTAGCTGAGCTACGTCGAGGATTTTGTGATTGATGCGCGGTTAAAGATGACGTGAAGACGGGATGCGAGCCTGGAATGCTTCTGGACGGACAAGCTCTAAGCCTTTAATCGGAGGCGTCCGGGTGGTCACGAAATTTTCCGATGTCTGACCACTCCATTGTGCTGAGCATATGGTATATTTAAGGCAATGTGTCCGGCGATCCGCTTCCCTGATCAGCGGAATGCGTTACCATCTGACCCTGCAGCATAAAACGTGAAGTCATGGAGGGAAAAATGAAAAAGATCATTGTGGTAGTAACTCTTTCACTTGTAGCTGTCAGTGCCTATGCCATGAAACCGTGCGAAGAACTGAAAAGCGAAATCGAAGCGAAGCTCAATGCAAAAGGGGTGAAGAACTTCACGCTGGAAATCGTCTCCAAAGAGGAGATAAAGGATCAAAAAGTTGTCGGGAGTTGCGAAGGCGGGACGAAGAAGATTACCTATCAGAAAGGTGTAGCCTCCTCCACAGATATCAAGCCCGGAAAATGATCAACTGATTCGCGTTGGCGACTCTCGCTCGGGGGAAGTCCTCCTACGGAAGTTCAATGAGCTCGATAAATTCCTCTTTTTTTACTTCGTCCACGATCCACGAGCAGGCGTCAAAGCAGCGGTCACGGGTCTTTCCTGATACAATTGCGAGCAGCACTGAATCGCAGGCGCCGATCATCCCCAGGCGATGGACAATAAGGACCTGGTTGAGCTTGAACCTTTCTTCTGCTGATCGGGCTATGGCGGCCAGGCG
>JAQUHM010000222.1 GCA_028683595.1 Geobacteraceae bacterium
TTCGATCGGGCATGCCTCCATGCTGCAGTATGCTATTCTCCACCTCACCGGCTATGACCTGTCCCTCGACGACCTGAAGAATTTTCGCCAGTGGGGAAGCAAAACACCCGGCCACCCGGAATTCGGACATACTCCCGGGGTTGAAACCACAACCGGTCCACTTGGCCAAGGGATCATGAACAGCGTGGGCATGGCAATGGCCGAAGCTCATCTGGCAGCCGTGTTCAACCGACCCGGTCACGACATTATTGATCATTGCACCTATGTTTTCTGTGGCGACGGCGACCTGATGGAAGGGGCTTCCCACGAGGCAGCTTCCCTTGCCGGCCATCTGGGACTTGGCAAGCTGATTTGTGTCTTTGACAACAACCATATTACCATCGAGGGAAGCACCTCCCTCTCCTGCTCCGATAATGAGGCCCTTCGTTTCGAGGGGTACGGCTGGCAGGTACTTGACCTGGGCGATGAGGCCAATGACCTTGATGTCCTTACGGCGGCCTTCCAGGCGGCCCGGGCAGAAACTGACCGCCCCACCCTGATCATTGTCCGCTCTCATATCGGCTATGGTTCTCCCCATCGCCAGGATACATCTTCGGCCCACGGCGAACCTCTGGGCGAGGAAGAAATCCGGCTGACGAAAAAGTTCTATGGTTGGCCCGAGGAGGAAAAATTTCTCGTGCCCGAAGAAGTTCGCACGCACCTGGGCAAAGCGGTCGAGAAGGGTCGTGAGTTGGAGGATTGCTGGAGCAGAAGGTTTGAGGCGTACCGGAAGGAATATCCTGATCTGGCCGAGCGCCTGCTCGCCGCGCTCTCAAGAGAACTTCCCGCGGGTTGGGACGCGGATATCCCTGTCTTTGCGCCGGAAAAGGGTGCTATCGCTACCCGCGCTGCATCTGGCACGGTTCTCAACGCTGTGGCGGCAAAGGTGCCATGGCTGGTGGGCGGCAGCGCCGACCTGTCGCCTTCCACCAAGACCCTCATTGCCGGCAGCGGTTACCTAGCCAAGGGGAGCTACAGCGAGAGGAACATCGCCTGGGGAATCCGCGAGCACGCCATGTGTGCCTGTGCCTCGGGTATGGCGCTCCACGGTGGCGTCCGTCCTTTCGGCGCAACCTTTTTTGTTTTCACCGACTATGCCCGGCCGGCCATCCGCTTGGCTGCTCTCATGGGGCTGCCGGTGATCTACGTCATGACCCACGACTCCATCGGGGTCGGCGAGGATGGCCCCACCCATCAGCCGGTCGAGCACCTGTCATCGCTGCGGGCCATGCCGAACCTGTGCATCATCCGCCCGGCGGACGCCAATGAAACCGCCTATGCCTGGCGTTCGGCCATGCTCCGCAGCACAGGCCCGACCATGTTGGTCCTCACCCGCCAGAACCTGCCGATAGTTGACAGGGCCGTATTTGGGAGCGCCGAAGGGGTAATGAAAGGTGCCTACATCCTTTCCCCGGGGGAAAAAGCCAGGCCGGACATCATCCTGATTGCTACCGGTTCCGAAGTACAGCTTACCATGGAGGCGCAAAAGTCTCTCCTGGCGGATGGCATCGATGCCCGGGTGGTAAGCATGCCGAGCTGTGAGCTGTTCCGGGAGCAGCCTGTCGCGTATCGTGACGAAGTCCTTCCTCCTGCGGTTACGGCCAGGCTTGCTGTGGAGACAGGCTCGTCCTTCGGCTGGCGGGAGTGGGTCGGTGACCGGGGCGGGATCATCGCTCTGGATCATTTTGGCGCAAGCGCTCCGGCAGGCGAGCTGTTCAAGCAGTTCGGCTTCACGGTGGAGAATGTTGTTTCCAAGGGCAGGGAGCTGGTTGAGTTGGGCGGTTGATCCAAGCCAAAATCATCTTGCCACAGAGTTCACAGAGCTCTCAGAGGATACACTGGCTGGTGAAAAATTCTGCGGTCTGTCTTGGTGAGTGTTTGAGACTATTCAGTACCCTTTAATTTTCTCTGTGATCTCTCCGCCTTCGCTAAAACTACTGCGCACACGTGTGTCCGCTGTGGCAAAAAATTTTGTTTACAGCTTCATTCGTGCTGATAGGGAACACCATGCCCCTTGACAAGTATCACGAAAAACGCGACTTTAACCGTACCCCGGAACCAGCGGGAGGGTCTGATCCTTCAGAAAAGGGAAAGGAATCGGCTCGCCGGTTTGTGATCCAGAAACACCATGCCCGGACCCTTCACTACGACCTGCGCCTGGAAGACGACGGGGTGCTGAAAAGCTGGGCGGTTCCGAAGGGGCCAAGTCTCGATCCGGTGGAGAAGCATCTGGCCGTTGCCGTGGAGGACCACCCCCTGGAGTACGGCGAATTTGAGGGGAGTATTCCGGAAGGGGAGTACGGTGGCGGTAAAGTCATACTCTGGGACCAGGGAACCTTTGAGCCGGTCGGGGAGGGCGAATCTTTCAGCGAGATGCTCGAGCGGGGAGTGGCCAAGATCCGGCTCCATGGCGAAAAGCTGCAGGGCGGCTTTGCCCTGATCCGGACCCGATGGGGCGGCAAGGACAAGAACTGGCTCCTGATCAAGGAAAAAGACCAGTATGCCCGGCCCGGCTATGATGTAACGGAGGAGGAGCCCCTTTCCGTCCTCTCCGGGCGGGACGTGGACGAAGTGGAATGACGAATTTCCACGCCAACATCCGCAAGCTCTACGCCTTCGCCTTCCTGCAGAGGACGCTGTTTCCCATGGCGATCATCACCCTCTTCTGGAAGGACCAGATCGGCCTGAGCCTGACGCAGATCCTGCTGCTGCAGAGTATCTTCTCTGCAGCCTCCGTTCTCCTGGAATACCCCTCCGGCTACATCAGCGACCGCCTCGGCTACCGCACTGCCCTGACCATTGCCACCGTGCTCGGCACTGCCGGCTGGGGGTTTTATACCCTGGCCACCACCTTCAACGGTGTCCTTTTCGCCGAGATTCTGCTCGGCATCTCCCTGTCATTCATCAGCGGTTCTGACAGCGCTCTGCTCTTCGAGACACTGCGGGAGGAAAAGGCGGAAGGACTCTACTCCCGCCTGGAGGGGCGGATGAATGGCTTCTCCCAGAGTGGCGAAGCCATCGGTGCCCTGTTTGCTGGCCTGCTGTATGCCTATGCGCCGCTGCTGCCCTTTTTCCTCCAAGTGGGGGTCTGGGTGCTGGCCTTTTCCGTGGTCCGCACCATGAAGGAGCCTCCCCGGGGTACCGCCATCAAGATTCATTCTCACCTGGCGGAGGCACTGCGCATCACCCGGTATGCCTTCGTGGAAAACCGCAAGCTGCGCGCCACGATCCTTCTGAACACCTTCCTCGGCATTGCCTCCTTCTATCCGGTCTGGCTCATCCAGCCCTACATGCAGCAGCACGGTGTCCCCCTCGGCTGGTTCGGCCCGGTCTGGACCGGCGCCAACCTGACGGTGGCGGTCTTTGCCCTGTCCAGCCATCGGGTTCATTCCCTGCTTGGCGACCGGAAGATGATCCTGCTGTTCATCGTCATGATCCTGGCCGGCTATTTCGGCCTTGGCCTGATCGGCGGGGTCGGCGGCTTCCTCTTCTACTATCTCCTGACCGGCATGCGGGGCATGCGGGGGCCGATGTTCCTCAATCACACCCAGCTGGAAACACCCTCGGCAAACCGGGCCAGCATCCTCTCCCTCCAGTCCCTGGCCTTCCGCATCGTCTTTATCGTCACCGGACCGTTGGTGGGGATGCTGGCCGACAAAATGGGAGTGCAACAGGCCTTTTACCTGCTCCTCTATGCCTTCCTGATTATTCTGCCGCCGCTGGCCTGGCTGTTCCTGCGGAATCTCGGCCAGGGAGAGAGCTCCGTGACCGAATGATGAGAGGAAAAGGGGAGGGTGAGATGAAGCTGGGACGTATGGTGCTGAACTCCCTGACCGTCGGTGGAGCCTGCCTTCTGGGCGGCGGTTCGCTGATTATCTTCGCCCACTTTCTGTATTTCGGCTCCCTTAACTTGGTAAATTTCGGACTGGGGCAGGGCTTGGCGCTGCTGTTTGATGCCGGGCTTTCCCTGCTCTTTTTCCTTCAGCACAGCGGCATGGTCCGCAAGAAATTTCGCCATTGGCTTGCCGGGTTCATCCCGGAGGGCCACTTCGCTGCGGTTTACGCCATAGCCTCCGGTGTTGCGTTGTTCTCCTTGGTGTTCCTCTGGCAGGAGGGTGAACTGCTTTTTACTGCTCCGCCAGGGATCCTCCGCTGGTTCTTCCATGCAGTCTTCTGTCTCGCCGTCGCGGGTTTTCTCTGGTCTGGCATGTCGTTGAGATATTTCGACCCCTTCGGCATCGGGCCGCTCCTTGGCCGAAAAAAAGTGAATCCGGAGCAGATCTCCCTGACGATAATGGGGCCGTACCGTTTGGTGCGTCATCCCCTCTATCTGCTCAGTATCATGATGATCTGGTCCTGCCCGGACTTGACGAGCGACCGGCTGCTTTTCAATCTTTTCTGGACCGGCTGGATCATTGTCGGTGCTTTTTGGGAAGAACGTGACCTGATTGACCAATTCGGCGACGCTTACCGGGAATATCGCAAAAGGGTTCCCATGCTTATTCCCGGTATCAACCGCTGGAAGCGGTGGCCGCAGGCGTTTCATTAGAATTATTGACCTTATTGTTATAATCCGGTAATAAAATCAGACTCATAGTGGATTGTGAAAGATCTTCAGGAGGGATGCCTTGCAGTGCGCCGCTGGAGTCGAGGAAATAGAGAGAAGCCGTTTTTGTCAGCTTGGTGCTGATGGAGACGGCTTTTCTTATGGGAGGCTCCAAGCAACCTTTTTCTTGCACCTCAAAGAGTGCGAGTTTAGATTCAATAACAGAGGCCAAAATCTTTATACATTGATGCTCAAAATCATCAGACTGAACTCGCTGTTCTAGTCATGACCCTTATTTTAATCAACAATAAATAGATCTGTCCCGGATTCTGCGGATTTTGGTCCCGGATTTTGATAGACAGAGCTGCAAAGAGTTTTAATGGCAAAAGGCGTGTTTAGAAACAACGTCCCTAAAACTCCCGGGACACTTCCCTATTTTCCATTTTCCTGAAGGGGACTTCATCGCCACGTTGATCCCTTACTATAAAGACGATTAACGGAGGAATTATGATGATGCGTAACACAATACTTATTTTGCTGGTTTGTGTTCTATTTGGTGCCTCATGTGTTGGGGCGGAACAAAGTACCGTTGATCGTAAGGTTTTTCAAGTCAGGTCCGTGGTCCCGGCGAATAGTCAGGCAGTTGCAGCTCAGTCAATACCGGGCAACACTGTGCCTACGTTGCAGAAGGTGCCGGCAAAACCGCTTGTTGCCCCGCTGGAATTCAGGAGTTTGAACGTGAACTTGCCCCTTCTTTGTGAGCAGATTAAACGGGCAACCAGGGAGATTCAGGACAAAAATGTTGCGGTAAATAAAGTTTCTCATGATTCAGGGCACGGCCATTTATATTATTATTCAGCCCAGAAGTTTACCGAATATCGTGTTGAAATTGAGAACAATTGTTGTAACTCAGACGCGAGTTTTTCAGTGCAGGATCAGTATGCGGCAGGGTGTTCAGCCAACGATACCCTGTCTGTCTGTATGGAAAAGCTGACAAAGAATTGTATTCGCAAGGTAGGTCAGAAAAAGCAAATCAAGGAATATGTAAGCGAGAAACAGGGGCCCCTTAACGAGATGCATGATAAAACGGGGCAGTTGGTTAACGAGGTTAAGCATTTTATGGCGATCCTGCCGTGATTCACTAGAAAACTGCGGTGGCAGGCTGTCTTCTTTCAGACAATTCTCCTTGGCATTGGGGGTAAGTCTGGCATGCGTATAGAAGGCCTTCGGCTATCGCTATAGCTGGTGCATCGGCAGCAGAGCGTGCCGCAAAACTTTCAGTAAATTTTTTGAATGTTGGCAGTTCATTCTCATAAGGGCTTTTTTCAAAGAGTGGCTGGGATGACATTTGTGCCGCAACAATACGCTTGGATCAAATCAATCCAACGTACGTTTGGAGCGCCTCAATTTGGTACACGAACTTGCGGGCAAAGAGGACGCCCATAAATATATAAGTTACTTCTGTAGGAGGGTGAAAACTAATGCCCCGTCAGGCTCGCATTGATGGAGTGGGCGCGCTCCGTCACATTATTTGTCGTGGCATCGAGCGCAAGAAAATCTTCTCTGAAGCACCTGACCGAACAACCGTCAGGTGTTCTCCCGCCACGTTATTCGGATGGACAAAAAGTGGCTAAGGCCGCAGATAGGTGCCGCAAAATAAAGGGAACTTCCTTCGGTTAGGGCTCAAGGGGGTAGGAGATACTGTGATAACCATTGCTAACGATGGTGGAAGGATTCGGCTGTCCGAAGTATTCGGGTTTCCTGTTATTTACCTTGATCATTGGGGATTCAACGAAATAGCTTTGAATAAAACCTATAGGGAATAAGTTCTGCGACATTATGAATCGCCGC
>JAQUHM010000223.1 GCA_028683595.1 Geobacteraceae bacterium
ATACTGCCCCTGACTCCGGAACAGAGGCTGCTTGTGCCTGGAATTGAAAGGGGGCGGGAGGATCTGATTGTTGCCGGAACCCTCATCACGCTCCGCACAATGGAGCAGTTCGGTTTCACGTTTTTGACCGTCAGTGAAAGCGGTCTTCTGGAAGGATTGCTTCTAAGCCTTCAGACACGCTGCTGAATAAGAGAGAAACGACCGACTGGTTGCAGGATGAAGAGGATCTTACCACCAGTTTGCAGTTGACAGAAACAGCAGTTTGTCAGTATATATTTCATGCGCTTTCGGGGAGAGATTCCCGTATTTTTTTGTGAAGGGGGTAGCCAGTGAGAGAAATTATTTCCGGTAACGAGGCGATAGCCCGTGGGGCGTACGAGGCTGGTGTAAAGGTTGCCAGTGCCTATCCGGGGACTCCTTCTACCGAAATTCTTGAAAACATCGTTCATTACAAAGAAATCGATGCTTCATGGGCTTCCAATGAAAAAGTTGCTCTCGAAGTGGGCATAGGCGCCTCCTTTGCGGGCGCCAGGGCTCTTGTTGCCATGAAGCATGTTGGAGTCAATGTTGCGGCAGACCCTCTTTTCACTCTTTCCTATACCGGAGTCAAGGGTGGTCTTGTCCTGGTTACGGCCGATGATCCTGAAATGCATTCTTCCCAGAATGAACAGGATAATCGCAATTATGCCAAGTTTGCCAAGGTCCCGATGCTTGAACCGGCCGACTCCCATGAATGCAAGGAGTTTACCCGCATTGCCCTCGAACTTTCCGAGCAGTATGACACCCCGGTCTTCCTGAGAACGACAACCCGAATTTCCCATAGTAAATCAATCGTTACCTTTGCAGAACCGGTTCGCGATCTGCCTGTTCCCGCCCTGGTGAAAAATGCCGCCAAACAGGTTATGTTGCCGATGAATGCCCGTGTCCGCCATCCGCTGGTTGAAGAAAGAATGAAGAAACTTTCTTCCGCGGCTAATTCCATGGCCATAAATCGCATGGAATTGCGTGATAGGACCGTGGGCATCATCACATCCGGTGTCTGCTATCAGTATGTACGCGAGATATTCCCTCAACTGTCAACCCTCAAGCTGGGAATGGTTCATCCGCTCCCCATGGACATGATTCGCCAGTTTGCCGCTGCGGTGGACCGTCTGTTTGTGGTGGAAGAACTGGACCCCTTCTTCGAAGAACAGATCAAGGCTCAGGGCATCGAAGTTTCCGGCAAGGATTTTCTCCCGATTTGCGGGGAACTTACCCCTGAAAGAATCATTAAGGCTTTTGCCACCAAGGGGATTGTTACCAATTCAGGGTCGTTTCTCGAAGAAGCCCAAATCCCAAAAGAGACTCTTCCCGGTCGCCCCCCCAACATGTGTCCCGGCTGTCCCCATCGTGGTGTTTTTTATGTATTGAACCAATTGAAGGCCTATGTCACCGGTGACATAGGTTGCTATACGCTGGGTTTTCTGCCTCCCCTGTCTTCCATGGAAACCTGTGTTTGCATGGGCGCTTCCATTGGCAACGCTTCCGGGGTCGTGAAGGTGGTTTCCGAAGAAGAACGAAAGACGGTTGTTGCGGTAATTGGTGACTCGACTTTTTGTCATACCGGGATCAATGGATTGATGGATATGGTTTATAACAAGGTGCCGGCTACCGTTGTGATCCTAGACAACCGTATTACCGCAATGACCGGTCGACAGGACAATCCTGCCTCGGGGCATACCCTGAGTGATGAGCCTACCCATCGGATGGAACTTGCCGACCTCTGCCGGGCTATCGGGGTTCGTCATGTACGGGTAGTGAATCCCTTCGACCTTGAGGAGACCCGGAAAGCGCTTAAGGAAGAGATGGCGCGTCCCGAACCGTCGGTAATTATTACCGACAAGCCCTGTATACTTGTCAAACGTGTCGGTGTTTTCCTGCGTGGTCCGCTCTATTCGGTGGACCCGGAAAAATGCACCGGCTGTCGAGCCTGTCTCAAGATTGGCTGCCCGGCAATCCAGTGGCTTCCGAACGAAGGTGTCAGGGGTGTTTCCCGTATCGATCCAACCCTGTGTACCGGGTGTGACGTCTGCCGGCAACTCTGCACGTTCAGTGCTATCGGGAGGGCAAAATGAGTGAGCGCGTAACCAATATCCTGCTGGTCGGCGTTGGCGGGCAGGGAATCCTTCTGGCCTCTGAAATACTTTCCGAGACCTTTATGCTTGCCGGGTATGATGTGAAAAAAAGTGAAATCCATGGCATGTCGCAGCGTGGAGGCAGTGTTGTATCCCATGTCCGGTATGGCAAGGAGGTTTTCTCTCCTCTCGTGCCCGAGGGGGAGGGGGACATACTTTTCGGCTTCGAACTGATGGAAACCTATCGCTACCTTCCCCTGTTGAAGAAGGGCGGTGCCGTGGTCGTTAATGACCTGGAAATCTCTCCCCCATCGGTTCTGATGGGTCAGGAGACCTATCCCCAGGGGTTGTCGGAAAAAATCCGGGAGCGGTTTCCCGACTTCCTTTTGGTGGATGGTCAGGGGATTGCCAAAGAGGCTGGAAACCCGCGCGCGGCCAATACTGTGCTGCTTGGAGCGGTTTCCCGTCGTCTGGATATATCAGAAAAATATTGGATGCAGGCACTTGAAAAGATGGTTCCCTTGAAAGCCCTGGAGGTGAACAGAAAGGCTTTTCAGCTGGGACGGGAATTCCAAGGCTGAGATTCAGCATCCAACCTGAGAGGTGAGAGGGAATGTATTTCAACGAGGAAATAGAGACTTTGCCACGGCTGGCGCTGGAGGCCTTGCAACTGAAGCGGCTGCAGGGCATGCTGGAGAGAGTGTTTGTGAATGTTCCGTTTTATCGCGAGACGTTCCTGAAACATGGGATCAAACCGGGTGACGTGAAGTCACTTGATGATCTGCACAGGCTTCCCTTTACGCTGAAGCAGGATATGCGGGATTCCTATCCCTACGGATTGTTTGCTGCTCCAATGGAAGATATCGTCCGTATCCATGCGTCATCCGGCACTACCGGGAAACCAACTGTCGTCGGCTATACCCGCCAGGATATCAACATTTGGTCGGAGTTGATGGCCCGATCCTTTGTTGCGGCCGGGGTCCATAAAGGTGATGTAATCCATAACGCCTATGGCTACGGACTTTTCACCGGAGGTCTTGGAGCCCACTATGGAGCGGAGAATCTTGGTGCTTCGGTTATCCCCATGTCGGGAGGCAATACAAAACGCCAGATCCTCATCATGAAGGACTTTGGTTCCACCGTTCTTACCTGCACCCCTTCGTACTCTCTCTACCTTGCTGAGGCTGCCCTCGAAGAGGGCGTGGATATCACCTCTCTGAATCTCCGGGTTGGCATCTTCGGAGCCGAACCATGGTCTGAATCCATGCGCCAGGAAATCCAGGAAAAACTCAATATCAGTGCCATCGATATATACGGACTTTCTGAAATCATGGGGCCGGGTGTCGCTATTGAATGTCAGGAAGCAAAATGCGGACTCCACATCTGGGAGGACCATTTTATTCCGGAGATCATTGATCCCGAGACCGGTGAACGTGTGCCTGACGGTGAACTGGGCGAACTGGTGATTACAACCATAACGAAAGAAGGAATTCCCCTTCTTCGCTATCGTACCCGCGACATAACCAGTATCAGCTACGAACCGT
This sequence comes from Geobacteraceae bacterium, assembly GCA_028683595.1. GTDB lineage: Bacteria > Desulfobacterota > Desulfuromonadia > Geobacterales > Geobacteraceae > RPRC01. The sequence continues at coordinate 3,659 of JAQUHM010000223.1, forward strand.
GCAGCTGCGGCCGCACCCATGCCCGGATTGCCCGCATGAGCGGTCGCAGCGACGATATGCTCATTATCCGCGGCGTGAATGTCTTCCCTTCACAGATCGAATCGATTCTCATGCAGGTCGAGGGAGTTGAACCCTATTATCTCCTGATTGTGGACCGCAAGGATAACCTCGACAGCCTTGAAGTGCAGGTTGAGGTTGATGAACGACTCTTTTCCGATGAAGTAAAGCATCTTCAATCCCTGGCTTTTACTATCGAGAAGCAGATCAAGGATCTTCTCGGGATTACCTGCAAGGTCCGTCTCGTTGAACCGAAAACCATCATGCGGAGTGAGGGAAAGGCAAAACGGGTTATTGACAACAGGGTGAGATAACCGCCTTCTGTCTTGGCGGGGCGCAGGTCCCCGCTTTCCTTGCAGAAAACATGCGTTTCATATCAGATATTCCAAATGGAAATGAACCAACCGGATTATTCCGGCCAGCAATAGAGCTCTTTACGGGTTTACCTGCTGGAATTACGGAAGAGGAGGCAACCATGAAAGTTGAACAGATCTCCGTTTTTATAGAAAACAAATCAGGACGTCTTGCCGATGTTGCCAGCGCTCTGGGTGAGGCAGAAGTCAATATCCGGGCGCTCTCCCTTGCCGATACCAGCGATTTCGGTATCCTCCGTCTGATTGTCAATGATGGTGAGAAAGCGAAGCAGGTTCTCAAGGAGAAAGGTTTTACCGTCAGTAAGACCGAAGTGGTCGCCATTGAAGTTCCGGACCGGCCGGGCGGGCTTTCGGAAATTCTCCTTGCTCTCGACAAAGATGGCATCAATGTTGAGTATATGTACGCTTTTGTGGAGCGTTGTGGTGGAAATGCCGTAATTATTTTCCGCTTCGACGAGACGGACAAGGCTATCAACTGCCTGGTAGAAAAGGGTTTCAATGTTCTTGAGGGTGAGCGGTTGTACCAGATGTAGCAAAACCGTTTTGTAATGTTTTTTATTTTTTATTGGGAATGGGAGGATCTATGGGAAGACTTGTGTTGATTGTGTCCGTCTTGCTTCTGATTGTTACGGCAGCAGTAGCTCAGGCAGCTCCAACCGTCAGGATTGGTGGGCTTTTTGCTGCTACCGGCCCGGCTTCTTTTTTAGGTGAACCGGAAAGGAATACCCTGGAAATGCTTGTCCAGGAAATGAATGCTGCTGGTGGCGTGAATGGGGCAAAAATTGAGCTTTTTATCTATGATACCCAGGGTGATGTTACCAAAGCAGTTCAACTTGCGACCAAACTTATCAAAAATGATAAGGTTGTTGCCATTATTGGTCCCAGTACCACCGGCGAGTCCATGGCTGTGATTCCGCTTGCCCAGCGGGAGCGGATACCCCTTATCTCCTGTGCCGCCGGGGTGAAGATTACCGAACCTGTCAAGGCCTGGGTCTTCAAAACACCGGCAAACGACCAGGTTGCTGCGGAAAAGATCTACAACTACGCTGCCAAGAAAGGTCAGAAACGAATTGCGCTTCTTACCGTATCCGATTCGTTCGGGTCTTCTGGCAGAGAGCAGCTTAAAGCATTGGCCGCGAAAAAAGGTTTCACCATTGTAGCAGATGAAGTTTTTTCGCCCAAGGATACTGACATGACACCGCAGCTCACCAAGATTCGGGCCGCGAACCCGGCTGCGATTATCTGCTGGGGAACAAATCCCGGACCGGCAGTTGTGACGAGAAATATGAGGCAGCTGGGAATTATCACTCCCCTTTACCAGAGTCACGGTGTAGCGTCAAAGAAATTCATCGAACTCGCCGGAGCGTCTTCGGCGGAAGGAGTAACTCTCCCTGCCGGCAAGCTTGCCGTGTACGATATCATTTCCAAAAAAGACCCGCAGGCCAAACTTCTCAGGGAGTATGACCAGGCGTATCGCAAAAAATACGGTGTTGAAGCCTCCACTTTCGGCGGATATGCCTACGATGGTTTTCAGCTGGTTCTGGCAGCCATTTTGAACTCCGGAGCAACCCCGGGCAAAATCAGAAAAGGAATAGAACAGATTCATAAAATGGTAGGTGTCTCTGGGGTCTTCACCATGTCTCCAACGGAACATAATGGACTGGACCTCTCGGCTTTTGAAATGGTTCAGGTATCAAAAGGCGATTGGGTTCTGGCACGTTAGAAATTTAATTGGAAATCAATGGAGGAAATTCCATGGTAATGAAAAAACTACGCAATCTCTTTCTCTCGGCTGCTTTCGTGCTTGCCTCGGCAACACTGGCTTCAGCCGCTCCTACGATAAAAGTCGGCGCTCTTTTTGCGGTGACCGGCCCCGCCTCCTTCCTCGGAGAACCGGAGCGAAATACCGCGCAGATGGTTGTATCTCAGATAAATGCTGCCGGAGGAATTAAAGGTCAAAAAGTCGAGCTCATCGTCATGGATACCCAGGGTGATGCCACGAAAGCAGTTCAGTCGGCAACGCGACTCATCAAGGAAGGTGTCGTTGCCATCATCGGGCCGAGCACCACGGGCGACACGATGGCAGTTATCCCCCTTGTGGAAAGGGCGAAAGTGCCGCTTATTTCCTGTTCAGCCGGAGTAAAAATAACCGAACCGGTTAAGCCCTGGGTCTTCAAGACTGCCCAGAATGATTATCTGGCTGTTACGAAAATCTATGAACATCTGGTTAAAAACAAGCTCAAGAGGATTGCTATATTGACTGTTTCCGATTCGTTTGGGTCGTCCGGTCGCGAACAGCTGAAGGCTCTTGCCGGACGCTATGGTATTAG
>JAQUHM010000224.1 GCA_028683595.1 Geobacteraceae bacterium
ATGAACTCCATATTCGAGATTAATGCACCAGCCCGATACGCCATGGCAACACCGTCTCCGGAAGCCACATCGGGATTACAGGTATACAGGTAAACTTTCCCGGCACCACCTGAAGCCAGCAGTGTTATTTTGCTCAGGAAAGTCTTAACCTTGCCATTAAGAACATCAAGGACATAGGCACCGTAACAACGGTTTGGCTGTTCTGGTTTCTTTGAAATTTTCAGTTCAGAAATAAGATCAATTGCCGTATGGTTTTCAAAAACATCAATATTGGGATGTTCAAATACTGCAGTTACGAGAGCACGCTCAATTTCACGGCCAGTCAAGTCATCAGCATGAAAGATCCTTCTTTTACTGTGACCACCCTCTCGTGTCAGGTCATAGGAATCACCACGAGTTGTAAACTTGACACCCCATTCAATCAGCGTTCTTATTACTTCGGGACCTTCTGCAACAACCATATTAACGACATCTTCATGGCAAATTCCAGCTCCAGCAATTATTGTGTCTTGGCTGTGTGAGTCAAATGTGTCTTCTTCCGAAAAAACCGAAGCAATACCACCCTGGGCATAATTTGTTGCAGATTCGGTAATTTCTTTTTTGGTAACAAGCGCAACTTTTCCGTGCTTTGCCGCTTGCAGTGCATACGACAAACCAGCTATACCGCTACCAATTACCAGAAAATCACTCTCTATCTGCATGAGTTCCCCCAATTTAAATACATCAGGACAGTTCGAAGTAAAAGATTATCTTGCAAGTACTCTAAAGAAACGCACCAAATAATCAACCCCGGACCAAATAGTGATGATTGTGGCAATCCAGAGATAGAAAATCCCAACGTTGTGCATATTAACATAGAAAATAGTTGATTGAATGCCAAATAACCAATGATAATCGTAATGAAGCAGGAGCCCAAGAATTGCCACAATCTGAAAGATGGTTTTGTATTTACCAAGATTGCTTGCCGCAATGACAATCCCTTCAGTTGAAGCAATGCCACGTAAACCCGTAATGACAATTTCTCTGCTGAGTATGACGAGAACCATCCAGGCGGGGACTCTATCATGAGGGATAATCATTATCAGTGCGGCCATTACGAGAAGTTTGTCCGCAATGGGATCGAGGAACTTGCCGAGTACGGTTATTATTTCCAGACGTCTGGCAAGATAACCATCAAGCCAATCAGTAAAAGATGCTATGGCGAACAACACAGCGGCAAGGAACCCGGCGGACCGAGAGGGGGATGTGAGAATTATTGCCATAGGCGGCACGACCAATATCCGGGAAAGAGTAAGGAAATTAGGGAGGTGACGTAGACTGCTTTTTTTATAAATACCCATCAGATATACCTAGTTACTTTGATAGGATTTCTGATAACTCAGAACCCTGGAGATATAATTGCGTGTTTCCTCGTAAGGTGGTACACCGCCATACTGGTTAACACGTGACATGCCTGCATTATACGCTGCAAGAGCAAGGGTCACATCACCTTTAAAGGTATCAAGGAGGAATCGAAGATATCGGACCCCTCCGCGGATATTGTCCTTGGGATCAAAGGAATTCGGAACGTTAAGCCCCTGAGCGGTTTTGGGCATTAATTGCATCAATCCTTGTGCTCCACAAGGAGAAACAGCGTTAGGATTGTACCCGGATTCTGCATGGATGACAGCTTTTACAAGATTCTTGTCTACGCCATATTCAGACGCAGCAGACATGACTAATGGATCGAATTCTTCAGGGTTTCGGTTGAAACCACCCAATTTGAAGTTAGTTCGCAGTTTTCTGTCTTTTTTCAGATCCCGCATAAATATCTTGAACCGTCGATCAGTGGGCGCATCAGTAAAGTGCATAACACCATCGTTATCGACAAATTTATAAATATCCGCTAAAGAACGTGAAGGAATTAAAAAGGGGAGGGTGAGAAGGAGGAAAAGAATACTGGTTCTGGTACGACAAAAATGCATGTTTTCCTCCTTTCCTATAAATCATAACAGAGTTCAAAATATAGACCATAATTCCCAAATCTTCAATATAGTAAATCAATATTATTGAATAATAATCGATGGATCATAATTTTACTTTTACTTTCCGTCCGTGGTATTATTTAAAATCATAACTTTTGATAGAAATGAGGAAAGTATGTATCAACTAAAAATAAGCAGTAATTTTGCGTCCGCCCACAATCTAATGCATTATCAAGGAGACTGCGAGAACTTGCATGGCCACAACTGGAAGGTTGAAGTATCAGTGACAGCACAAGATCTTGATAAATCAGGACTAGGAATTGATTTCAAGAAGTTGAAATCGGAAACGAAAACACTCCTTAAAACACTTGACCATAAATATCTTAACGAACTTGAGCCGTTTAAAGATGTGTCACCATCATCGGAAAATATTGCTCGGTATATCTATCAAGAACTCTCACGAACGTTAAACAACGACAACGTTACCGTGGACTCAATTACGGTATGGGAATCAGATTTTGCCTGTGCCAAATATTATGAGTAATTATACTACAAATATGGTTGAAATATTTTCCTCTATCCAGGGAGAGGGCAAACACGTAGGCTTACGTCAAGCATTCCTTCGCTTCCACGGATGTAGTCTCCATTGTCACTATTGCGATTCACGTACTACTCTCTCTGAATTCCCGCCGGAGTTTTGTCAAACTGAACGTACTCCTGGCAGACAGGATTTTATGGCAGTTAGAAACCCGGTATCCCTCCAGTACATAAAAAATATATTATGCGAATGGGTATCTTTACTTCCAAATGCACACCACTCGATCAGTCTCACGGGAGGAGAACCACTTCTGCATATAGATCTTTTGCTGGAATACCTACCGGAATTGCGCAAAATCCTGCCTGTCTACCTGGAAACAAATGGAATCCATTATAATGAATTGTCGAAATGCATTGATTTTCTGGATTTTATTTCGATGGATTTCAAACTTCCATCCACAACGAAATCACAAGACTATTGGGAAGATCACCGAAAATTCCTTGAGATAGCCAAAAGAAAGGATGTTTATGTCAAAGTTGTTGTTTCCAATGAAACTTCAATCAAGGAAATCAGAAAAGCATGCGAGGTACTAGTCTCAGTCAATAGAAACATTCCATTGATACTGCAACCGTTGACATCAAAGGATGTAAATCAAGCAATTTCATCCAGACTTTTGTTCGAATTACAGGAAGAAGCAAGTAACCATATAAAAGAAATCAGGATTATCCCTCAAACACATATATACATGCACCTTCTATAACCATAGTCAAAATCCGTGGAGAACGCTATGATACTTGAAGAAATGACGATGGGAGAATTTGAAAGTGGACTTAAAAGCACAAAAACTGTATTAGTCCCTTTTGGTTCGGTAGAAGAACATGGCTATCACTTGCCACTATCAACTGATACAATTCAAGCTTATGAAGTTGGGAAGGCTGCGGCCAAAACCATTCCGCTCTTCGTTGCACCGCCAGTCCATTACGGTTGCTGCAGGTCAACATCCTGTCACCCGGGAACCATTTCAATTTCCACTAACACCCTACAAAACCTCATGAAGGATATTGTCCGGTCCCTCTATTTACATGGCCTTAGAAATTTCATAATTTTAACCGGTCACGCGGGTGGAACCCACAGAATGGCTCTCGTTAACGCTGGAGAGGAACTTGTGGCAGAGTTACTTGATATTAAATTGGCAGTGCTTACAGAGTATGACCTAGCATACTCCGAAGGAAAAGAAATGATTGAAACAACCGGGGACTCTCATGCAGGCGAAATCGAAACATCACGGATTATGTATTTATATCCTGATCTGGTAAAAGGCACGGGGCAGCGCGAGTTCCCGAATTTTCCTCCTGGCATAATCGTTCGTAACAAAAGGAAATTTTGGGCAAATGGCGTTTGGGGAGACCCGACAAAAGCTACACCTGATAAAGGTCGTAGAATTAATGAACTTGTCGTCAGGAAATTGGTTGAATTTATAGACACACTGGATCGTTTTTCAGAAAGCTAATACGTTTTCCACAAATTCTTCTTCAATGTGCAGAAAATATCGACGCCCAAATTTGCTCTATGATCGTTTTTTGGAGAAGCGACAGGGTAAACACATCACCGCGTTTACAACACCAACAGTAACCCCCCATGCAGCGTACTTTACATAATATATCTTATCGGACGTAAAGTCCCTGGAGGTGTATTATGTTCCAAGCAAATCAAATAACCGGCGAAACCTTCGCCGACCCTTCCTGTAGTAGCAAGCAAAACACATTACAAGCCATACAGACAAAGGTCACGTTTCCGTTATATCCTCATCAGCTCTCGATGCTGAAACGATACCTGTCTAGCCAGAATCTGCCACTGCATGTTCGCAACAAGGTTTCCTGCGATCTGAGGGTTTCCGGGAATTCAGTTTCGTTCTATCTCGACCCCTCTTGAGGTTTTTTGGTTTTCGGGCGGTTATGAGCAAAGCGAATGCCCAGAGTGAGCACAGCGAGCGTTGCTAGTCTTTCCCTCTGCAGATCGCTGCTCTGTTCTGCGAGTGGGTCGCCGTCAACCTCCGAACATCGAGGCGATGTAAACCGACCCTTTACCAAGCAAAATACTGCTTTTGATCTTTGATTTGTCTTTTGAAAATGAAAACCGTTAGGAGGGAGGGCGCGCGCTGCCGCCCGGACGGGAACGGTTTTCTTGCCTGTTGCTGGCGAATAGCCAGCGGCAAGCGAAGCCGTTAGGCGAAGCGAGGCTTGTTAAGTCACGGTCGCCTAAAAACAAGGACGTGTAGTAATACCGTCCTTTTGTCTACGTATGTAGACCTGTGAAGGTAAATTTTATGATCGATTGGATTTCAGCAATTTATTCTGAACGGAGGTTAATAAAATGGTTAATAAGTCATGCTTGTCAATAGATCTTGAATCTCTGTCTAAAAACATTCCTGAATCGCATTTATTCCGGTTTGTCATCTTGAGTGAGATTTTTAGCCCTGCTGATCTTTTGAAAATCTACGATGCGCGTTCGATTCGTCTTTGCAGGCGGAAGTTGCGGGATGCTGGTTTTGATTATCCGGTTCGCCCAAATGTATCCGGCCCAGGGCGAGGAAAAAGAAAGGCGCCAGCAAGAGACGCTGAACTGATGGAGGTTGTTTAATGACTCGATTCAATGAAAAAACAGGCGGATTGATGACTCGCAAAATCACCATCCGCCTTGATGAAACGAGGTTTTCGGAACTGGACCGGAAAGCCTCGGAAATTGGCACTTCGGTTTCCTTCATCGTCCGGCATCTGGTTATCCGCTACCTGGAAAGCGAAAAGCGTCTTGATCTGCATCCCCGTAGCCATTCGGGATTCTTGGGGGGTGACTGATGTTAAAAGTTCCTGCGCCCTACTCTGTCGATATCGAGCGAGTTCTTTTTGATGCAAACAGTCTGTTTAACCCGCTCCACAAGGATTTCATCCTTGATTACCACGTTTCCAGCGTAAAAGACGGGTATGTCTACCTTTCCCTTGCGATGCCTGAAGGAATGACGCGAGTTTTTGTTTCGATGCTTGAATCACTTACCGGATTTTTTCGCTGCATCAACATCAAGGCCGTATCCAAAGCGGCTCAAATCAAGTGTATTGATCCTGCCGAGATCATGGCCAGGAAGGAACGGCAAGACGATTTCCAGTCGGCGGTCTGTTCCGTATTCGATGAACTGATCGGTCAGGGAGTATCGCAAAAAGATGCCATCAAGCAAACAAATTCAACTCTCAAGGCTCAAGGCAACCCCTGGGCAACCTACGAGGTTGTTTCTTCTGTCCTGAGAGCGTCCAAGCGCTTGAGAAAGAAAAAGGGGGTGATCAATTGAGGCGGCTTTTTTCTCTGATGGTGGTTAGGCGAATAAAACAATAGTTTTGACAATGACAGACAAAAAGGTGTAAAAGTCCGACGTACACGGTCAGCGTTTTGGGTTTGGGCAAGCTGCATCGTGTAACTACTTAATTTAACTATGTATTATATCTTATCGGACGTAAAGTCCCTGGAGGTGTATTATGTTCCAAGCAAATCAAACAGCCAATGTAATCAGCATCTGCCCTTCCAGTAAACGTATCATCTCATTTGAAAGCATTACGGCAACAGAACGTGAACTTCTGGAGATCTGTAATGGAGATCAGCATCTGCTCCGTGTAGCTCTTCGTTCTGGAATCCGAGAACGAAACAAGCTCCTTCATCCTGGCCGTCCATAGGCAAAGAGCCTGCCGAGGCCCGAGCGCTTCCCATAGCGCACGTCGGGCTGTTGGCTCCCTTGCCTGTGCGGCGGGCTTCTGTCGGGACAAGTCCAGCTGCCTATTGGGTTTATTACTTATGGCCCCTTCTCTCCAGTTAAGTATCCCGGCCTTAAGATAGCTGTCGATTAGGGACAGCACCAGACGGTCTCCAACT
>JAQUHM010000225.1 GCA_028683595.1 Geobacteraceae bacterium
CACCCTGGCCGCCATGATTGACCTGATCAATTCCACCCGGAAAGAGCATATCCTCACCCTGGAGGATCCCCTGGAATTCATCCATGAAAACAAGGAGTCGCTCCTGAACCAGCGGCAGATCGGTGAGCACTCCGAGAGCTTCACCGCCGCACTCCGGGCAGCCCTGCGTGAAGACCCTGATGTGATTCTCGTGGGTGAGATGCGTGACCTTGAAACCATCAGTCTCGCCATGACCGCCGCTGAAACCGGTCACCTGGTATTTGGCACACTCCACACCAACTCCGCAGCCAAAACCATCGACCGGATCATCGATGCCTTTCCCCGTGACGGACAGGAGCAGATACGTGCCATGTTGTCCGAATCACTCAAGGGAGTCGTCTGCCAGCAGCTTCTGAAGACCGTCGAGGGGAAAGGACGGGTTGCCGCATTCGAAATCATGGTGGGAACCCCGGCCGTGGCGAACCTGATCCGTGAAGGAAAAACCTTCCAGATCCCCTCTATCATCCAGACAGCCAAGAAGGACGGAATGCAGCTCATGGACCAGCACCTACTCGACCTTCTGAAGACCAAACGGGTCACGCCGGAAGAAGCGTACCGCTGTGCCCAGGAAAAGAAACAGTTTGAACAGTATCTCCCTGACCCGGCTGCGAATTCACCTTTGTAAACGTGGTAAGAGAATCATTCAATCAGGGCTGATTACGAAGGATTATTGCTTCCATTGCGGACTCTGCGTGAGGCAGTTCGGCTCTTGGCAACAGGTGTCGAAGGGAGCCGATCTGTTTGAACCACGGTTTTTGAGGTCGGGTCACCGTTGAAAGGAGAGTGCCGAATCATCCCGCAACCACTCCAAGGCTTGCTCGCGGCTGGTGAATACCTGGATTGACATGGGGAGGACATCTTCGGACAAGATCTGATACATTCTGGCAAATCCGAAGGTTATTGTGGATGCGGCTACAAACGCATTCTTCCTGGGACGAAGCTTCTCCTTCCTCATCTCGAGGAAGGCAACAATATTTCTGATATCGCCTGATCCAAGGGAGCTGGTATCCAGTAACGAAAATTCCACAAGAAGATTGTAGTTAAGGTCCGCATAGGCAGGCTCCAGCAGATCTTCAATAAATGACCGGAATCCGCTGGTCGAGGCAGCGCCCCGGGCATTCACCTCCAGATAGCGCTCCTCATGGTTTATGCTGATCGTGTATTCCATCTCTCTTCCCTCCCATATCATGTGCGGGTAAAGATCCCACATAAAGCGTAGGCCGCTGTTTAGAATAGGCCATAGAGTTCGGGGCGTCGGTCATCGAGCACCCGCATCTGCAAGCGCAGCTCATCCGCATCATATAGATCGATGCTGGCGGTAAGGAGCTCTTCTTCCGTTTCACTCGCCTCCAGCAGCAGTTTCCCCCACGGGTCGATGAGCACCGAATTGCCGAAATAACGGACAACTCCGTCCGGGCCGAAATCCTCACTCCCGACCCGATTGACACCCACCAGAAACATCTGGTTTTCGATGGCCCGGGCCCGTGAAAGCACCTGCCAATGATCGAGCCGTGGATGGGGGAAAGCGGCCGGACAAAGCACCAGACGAGCACCCTGGAGCGCATAGCTTCGGAATAGCTCGGGAAAGCGTATATCGTAACAGATGGAGAGGCCGATCTTCCCCCAGGGCGTGTCCACCACGGTAAGGGAACCCCCGGCCGCCAGATGCCGGTCTTCTTGCAGCAGGCTGAACAGATGGACCTTGCAATAGGTTCCTACCCGCTCACCTTCCGCATTGAAGAGAATCGAGGTATTGGCGACCCTGCCCTCTTCTGTCACTGAAGGCAGAGAACCGTTGATCCAGATGCGATGGCGCCGCGCCAGTTGCGCAATTCGCTTGATAACCACTTCATGTTCCCCGGCCTTCTCCGCGAGATAGGACCAGTCAAATCCGGTGGTCCACATCTCGGGAAAGCAGATAAGGTCGCTCCCTCGCAGCACTGCTTTGGCAATCAGAGTCTCGGCCTTGGCCAGGTTCACTTCCGGCTGTCCGCACGTAACCTTTATCTGGGCTATGGCAATGGTCAGCCGCGTTGCACTCGATTCAGGCAAGAATTCTCCCTCTTTCCTTTCTGATGCAAATCTCTGCGAAGGCGATTCCGCAGCTCAATTCCCTCTTTCTGATGACTGTCAAAAACAGCCATATCTGGTAAAGGGACGAATGTACTGCAGACTCCGGAAGGCTTCTGAGCGCCTTTCTGAACATTTTCCCATGGATTTGCGTCATTGCAAGTACTACAGGGGAGACAATCATGACCGGCCATCGAAAGCAGCTACGCCCGGAGCAGGGTCAGGGACACAACAGTAAGGATAATACCGGTAATTCCCAAGGGGGTCGGGCGCTCGCGGTAGATCAGGATAGACAGGACAACGGCAACCACGAAATGCATGCTGGTGATCACTGTCACCAGGGAAAGAGGTCCGCGTGAAAGTCCCTCCAGGTAAGCATAATACCCCACCACATTGAGGATGCCCATGATGCATCCGATGCGCAGCGATTCACGGCTTCCGGCTACAGCTTTCTCCTGTCGCCTTCCCCTTTCGCCAAATCCAGCGACAAACAGGGTGGAAAGGCCATATGACACCGCCATGAAGGCGATCTTGTCCGTACCGTGAGCAGCAAATCGGCTGGAAACAGCAGCTGCGGCCCCTGCAAGGATTGCGGCCGCAACAAACAGGAATCCCTTTGCTGACTTACGCACCGCTTCTCCGCCACCAGCCCGTTCACGGGCAATGAGGAGAACAGCAGCCAGGGCAAGGGCAATGCCGATTTGCTGGCGACCAACGACCTGCTCGTGGAAGAAAAGGAAGGATATTACCACGACAAGAACCGCATCGAGGCGGATGAGAGGGTACGCTATACGAGCAGGGAGTTTTTTCAGTGCCTCGATGTGGGTAACGGTGGCCAGGAGAAAAGCAAGGCTGTTGGCAAGGCCGACCAGCAGGAGGAAGGAAAGATCGGGAATCGAAGCGTTCCGGATAAAGAAGACTGCGGCACTGATGATGGTTACCGTTGCCATGAACGACAGGGTCGTCACGGCGGTGTCGCAGGATCTTTCTGCTGCGACCTTGTAGAAAAAGCGCTGTAAGCCCATCAACAGCAAAGCGGCAAGGGCAAAGGGAAACCAGCCCGTCATTGTGTCCACCTCGGGTTCAAAGATTACCTGCTAGTGGCTCCTCGTCAGAACCGGCTATGTCTACGTCGCCCACCTTGCCAGAGCAAAAACTCCTCGGAATTACTGAAGCGAACTACCTGTACAGGGCACTGGGCACGACGTGCTTTATCCATACTAATAGGTGTAAATCCGCAGTTTTGCAAGCTGAAACCACCCGCTGCGCGTTGACATTTCCGTCAGGCTGTGGAATCATGACTCCATGAAAATAATAGCCGATATGCATACCCACACCGTGGCCTCTGGTCACGCCTACTCCACGGTCAACGAGATGGCACAGGAAGCAAGCCGCAAAGGGCTGCAGGCCTTCGCCCTTACCGATCACGGACCGGCCCTGCCGGGAGGCCCCCACCTGTATCATTTCGGTGCCATGCGTTTCATACCGCCCTGGATTTCCGGAGTTCGGATTCTTCTCGGAGTTGAGGCAAACATCATTGACCGGGACGGTTCCCTTGACATGCCGGACAGCTACCTGGCAAAGCTCGATTTTGCCATGGCGGCATTTCATGCGGATTGCGGTTTCAATGACCAGGGGATTGACAGGAATACCGATGCAGTTCTGCGGGCGATGAGCCATCCACGCGTTAACGCCATTGCCCATTCCGGCAACCCGGCCTTTCCTGTCCATTTGGAAAAACTCGTCCAGGGAGCACTCGAAACCGGAACGGCTCTGGAAATCAACAATTCCTCCTTTGCCATGAGCCGGAAAGGAAGCAGACCTAACTGCGAGCATCTGGCAATGTTGATTGCGCGCTCCGGAACAAAGGTTGTCGTGGGAAGTGATGCGCATATCGCCCAGGGAGTTGGCGAATTCGACAATGCGGTTGACGTTCTGTTAAAGGCGGGCATTCGCTGCGAACAGGTGATTAATTCCTCGTATAAGAGGCTGATGGCCTTTCTCGGGCTGGAAGAGGTGCCTGAAAATCAACAAGGCGCCGGATAGGAGAGAGTACGTCAGACCCTGGGCCGATCCAGGATTTCCCGAACCTTTCCCATGAACTCGTCGGGAGGCTGGGGTTTTGCGATAAAATCGAACTCACTGCCAATCCCACTGGAGCTGTTAAGGATATCGCCGGTATAGCCGCTGGTAAAAAGAACCCTTATATCGGGACGGAGAGTCCGGATTTCTTCGAAGACCTCCTTGCCGTTCATCTTCGGCATTATCACGTCGAACACCAGCAAATCGATCACATCCTGATATTTCAGAAAAAGCTCCAGGGCCTCCTTGCCGTTTGCGGCCTCGAGCACACAATATCCACACTCCTCAAACAGTTCCCTGTTCAGCCTGCGCAAGTCATGATCATCCTCGGCAATGAGGATGGTTTCAGTCCCGGTTTTCATCGGAGAAGAGGATGCTGCATCGGTCTGCCCCTCCACTCCCTGAACCAGCGGAAAGTAGAGGGAGACTTCAGTCCCTTCTCCTTGCTTGCTGGAAACCCTGATAAAGCCGTTTTGCTGCTTGATGATCCCGTAGACGATAGCGAGTCCAAGTCCGGTTCCCTTCCCCGGCTCCTTGGTGGTAAAGAAAGGTTCAAAGATTTTTTCCCGGGTTATTTCATCCATTCCGATTCCGCTGTCAATCACCGAAATGCGGACAAAAGTCCCGGTTTTACCGGGGCCGAATGTGGGGATGGATTCCGCTCTCAGTTCTTCCAACCCGGTGCTGATAAAGACCAGACCACCGGAAGGCATGGCATCACGGGCATTGGTGACAAGATTCATCAAAACCTGTTCGAGCTGACCATCATCAGCCAGGATGATCAACTCACTATCAGCAAGCTCCGTCCTGAACTCAATATCCTCCCTGATAAGCCGGGACATCAGTTTTCCCATTTTCTCAATGGCTTCGTTGACATTCACATGGTGCGGATTCGAGATCTGTTTGCGACTGAAGGTCAGGAGACTCCGTGTCAGAGCAGAGGCCCTCTCCGCCGAAGTCAAGATTTGGGCGGCAAAATGTCTCAACGGGCTATGTTCCTCGGTCTTCATCACCATGAGGTGGCCATAACCGATGATTGCCGTCATGATATTATTGAACTCATGGGCCACTCCCCCGGCAAGCTGTCCGATCGCCTCCATTTTCTGGGAATGATTCAGCTGATTTTCCAGACGCTGTTTCTCCTCCTCCGCCCACCTGCGGTCGCTGACGTCGCTGGTTGTCCCTGTCATCCGGAGGGGTTTGCCCAGGTCATCCCATTCCACAACCTTGCCGCGGTCCATAATCCATTTCCACTCTCCGTTGCGCGTCTGCATCCGGTATTCAAAGGAATAGTGGGGAAGAGATCCCTCGAGATGTTTGGCTATCATGGCACGAACGGCAGGGGCATCTTCCGGGTGAATCAGCTCGATACCATCCTGGAAGCGCTGATTAACCTCTGGCAGGGTATAGCCCAGAATCCCGGCCCAGCGATGACTCAGCCTGACTTCACGGTTTACGAGCGACCAGTCCCAGAAACCGTCGTTGCTTCCCTCCAGGACAAGGTTCAGCTGCTCTTCACTTTCACGGAGTCCCTTCTCGACCGTTCGTACCTCTTCGAGAGTCCGCATCAACAGGCTCGTCCTCTTCTCAATTTCCCGGTCCATCTGAGTCACCAGGCGATGATTAATGATCAGCTGACCAAGACAGTTGCAATAGACCACCAGAAGCCGCTCATGCCATTCAGTAAAAAAGAGTGCCCGGGGATGGGAAACATTCAGGACCCCGAGGATTTCGCCACCAGGCTGGAAAATGGGCACACTGATGAGGGAACCGATAGCGTGGCCGGGGACAGCCTTAAATCGTTCATCAGATGAACAGTCCCGACAATGCTGAAGCGTCTTGGTCTGGACCGCAAGGCCCATGATCCCTTCACCGATTGAAGCATCGAGGGAAACGGAATGCCGTGACACGCTCTCTTCTGCTGCACCAAGGAGGATATCGTCCCAGTCAAGCCCCACACAGTTGACAAGCTGGTCTTTCTGGAGAAGAAAAATGGAGCAGCGCTCCATGTCCATGTTTTCCATCAGCCCTCGCAGGGCCTTGCGAAGGATCGTATCGAGATTGGGATAGCGGATATCGAGGGAGCTGAGCATGCTCAGAGCGGAAAAAGAATCGAGCAGGTTGATGATCTGGTCGTTAAGTTCCGTAAACGCTCTGTCCGTCAGGCAGCTGTCCATTTCATTCTCCCGTTGCCATCAATCCAGCCATGCTGTGGAGATC
>JAQUHM010000226.1 GCA_028683595.1 Geobacteraceae bacterium
ATCTTCTTTATGCGAAAGGGGTGATGTAACATGATAGATTCGGTGTTATTTCCCAATCCGGTCCAGGTTCCGGTATCCCGCACATCGGGAACTCAGAATCCTTCTTCTGTGGGTGGGAGCGATACGCCGTTTGCCAAAGTACTCGACGGAAAACTGCCGGCACGTGGTGTCACATTTTCACAGCATGCCCAGGACCGGCGGAAATTAAGGGGGATAAGCCTGAGCAGTGACGACATGCAAAAACTTGAAGGTGCAGTCGACAGCGTGGCGCAAAAAGGCGGGAAAGATTCCCTTGTACTGGTAGGTGATGCAGCGCTGGTGGTAAGTGTAAAAAACAGGACAGTCGTTACGGCACTTGATCGGAATGCTATGCAGGGAAATGTGTTCACCAATATCGACTCAGCAGTAATCGTCTAACAAACACAGCAACCCTGAACAATGTGTCAGGAACTATAACTCAAAACTAAAACAGGGCTGGACCTCACCGAGGAAGCCTGCGGAACACTGATCGACAGACGTGTTCCTCAACCATCGGAAATTTCAAAGGAGGCATTACCATGAGTATTACATCTGCACTTTTTACCGGCGTCAGCGGTCTTGTAAACAATGGCGAAGCTATGAACGTTATCGGCAACAATATTTCCAATGTTAATACCGTAGGATTCAAATCCGCCCGAACCCTGTTCTCGGACATGCTTTCAGCCAACATGGGCAATAATTCACAGATTGGCCGTGGCGTCCAGATCCAGAAGGTGGACAATGTTTTCGGACAGTCTTCTTTCGAGACGACTGAATCGGTGACGGATCTTGCTCTTCAAGGGAACAGCTTCTTTGCTCTTGGAGCTCCCGGTGCCACAGGAGCCCAGACGGCTACGGCATCATATTACACGCGGGCCGGGGCCTTCCGGGTCGATAAAGACGGTTTCCTTACCAATCCGGACGGTTTTAGGGTTCTTGACGAGGCACGTACCCCTATCCAGTTCGATACCACAAGCTTTGGTAAAGTCACGTCAATTGATGCAGACGGCACGATCTCCTATCTCGACGCCAACGGGGACTCGCAGACCTATGCAACCAAAATCGGTGTTGCCATCATTCCTGATACTGGCCAGATGGAAAAGACCGGGGGCACTCTCTATATGGCGGATGACAATACGGGAATTACCGATGCGAGCATCGGAGCCCCCAATGGAACCAGCGAAAGGATCTTCTCCAATTCGCTTGAACTCAGCAATGTTGACCTGGCCAGCCAGTTCGTGAATATGATTATTACCCAACGTGCCTATTCGGCCAACTCCAAGACGATCACCACTACCGATGAGATGACCCAGGAAGTCCTGAACCTGAAACGATAAAATGCTACTGGTGATAGACTTGTAAACTATGGCTCCAAGTTGCTGAAACTTGGAGCCTTTCTTTTGTTGTGTAAATTTCGGGAAGTTTGAAACGCTTGGCAGGGGAATAGACCGGTAAACAGAGGACCTGAAGGTCCTTTTTCATAGAGGGCAATCACCTGGATGAATCAGAGGATAGATCTCGTGCTCTCTCGACTTCACGTAGAATGTCAAGGTAGGTACCATAGCGTTCGGCACGAATCTCTCCTCTGGCAACTAGTTCGAGTACAGCGCAACCAGGCTCTGTGCGATGCCGACAGTTACGGAAACGGCAGCGTACTTCTGTTGTCTTTTCAAATCCTGGAAAATGGTCGGCAAAATCCTGCACAGAAATATCCACCAGGCCGAAATCCTGAAAACCTGGGGTATCAACCAACTCACCCCCATCGGGTAGAGAATGCAGGGTTGAAACAGTAGTCGTATGGCGTCCCTTGCCGTTATAATCATTAAGCGCCCCTACGCGGAGATCAATCTCAGGGCATAAAGCATTCAGTAAGGAACTTTTACCCACACCGGTAGTCCCGACAAAAGCTCCCCGATGTCCTTCACCCAGGAACCCCCGAAGAAGGTGGAGACCTTCTCCGGTGACAGCACTCAACGGGAAAATGGATACAGCTCCGTTATAGGTGTCACGCAACACGTCAATCAGACCTTTTGCCGCATCCAGATCACACTTGTTTACAACCACAAAAGGTCTCATATTTGCAGCTCGAGCAGCTACAATTACGCGGTCGATAAACCCTGCCGGGGGGGGAGGGGAAGGAGAAACGACCACTCCCAGCACGTCCAGATTCGCCCCAACCAGATGGATTCCGCCCATCGCATCCCGTCGACGCAGTTCCGTTCTTCGGGACAATCTCTCGAGGACTTCTCCCCTGACCACCACGTCATCTCCCACCACATGGCCGGAGCGGTGTTTGACCCGCACCAGGCAATGCTCCCCTGTGGCGAATAAGACATCAACAGCTACGCCATGGTGAGCTATTATCAAACCCTTCCGAACTGGTATGGATTCGGAAGGGTCGAGAGCTTTGTTACGACGTACGGTAGTGGTTTTTTTTATTTTCAAACGGAATACACCTGTTAATGGAAAATTTATGCGGCTGTTGCACGGTCACGGCAGGCATTTGACGTATAGCAGTTTAATTGGTTTTCATCCGAGGTTTCCGGATGAAAACCAACTATCAAAAAAACTAGATCGTGAGTAGTAAGATAGCCTTTAAAACATCGGTAAGTCAAGTATTTAAGACAAATGATGAGGTGTTCTGATGACAACAGACGCTTTCGGGAGAGTGGGGGGATGCCATACCATTTTGGATGAAGTCGATAATATGGTTCTTCAGCAGAAGTAATGGGCAGGACATGGCAGGGAAGCCTAAGCAATTTCCCGATAGATAAAAAGCTAACGGGTCGGCGAGCCCGAAGGTAATCCCTGATGCAAATCAGCATCAATAACCTTCATAACCTACCAACGTTCCTTCCGTCCTTTCTTATTTTATTACTGGGACTTCCAGCAGCGGCGAAGGATTGCCGGAGTTTCTGTTTTCGCACTCGCTGGTCAGGTAGAGGGTCTTACCGTCAGGGCCATAGCAAATAGATTCCCCTTGTACCCGCTCGGGCATTCTGATACGGCGTGGGGATCGGGAGAATCCTTGTTCCCAGGTCTCTTCAGGCTTGCGGGTGAACTCGAATGCATCGCCATAGGTCAGCACAACGGCTCGCAGACCATCGGGCGAGATGTCCATGGCCGTCGCAACAGGGACGTCGAGGGTTGCTACAGCCTTAGCCACCAAAGGGGTTGAGCTTTCCCGCTCCAGCCACGGTAAGGAGTAGACATTGCAACTATTTCCATGCACCTTGGATACCAGGTAGATAGTGCGCCTTTGTGGGTGTATCGCCACTGATTCGCAATTGTGAGGGCCGTCTTCGTAACGAAAATCAATGGTCTGAATGGGCGCAACAGATATTGCTACTTTTCTCTTTCCGGCATTCAATTCGGGTTCGGGAACGATATATAAGGTGTCGTCTTTTCTTTTGGACTTATTATCTCCAACATCAGCGACCAGCAGGAAATGACGCCCTTCGTAAGAGAAGGAGGCCATATCCTCCCAGTCGCGGTTCCGAGCCTTTAACAAGGTAACAACAGCACGTTCCTCACCGTTAAGGCCGAAGGCAAAAAGTTGCGGACTGTCGCCGCTATCGTTATGAGTCCAGAAAACATCCTTGTTGGCTCGCCCGCATGCGAGTCCGCTGCTTTCGTTAATCGCCGTATCGGCCAAATCTGCTATTTTGCGGCCCTCACCATAGGCAATTTTATGCTCTTCCGCAAAGGTTACGGGTACCTGAAGCAGTAGAACTATAACGGCAATCACCTGACAGAGTAACTTTCTCATAAGAATTCCTTTCTCAGGGTTGAGGCTGCCCAAACAGGTTGTGAGGGCCAGCTTACAAAAGTCGATAGCCGCAGAAAAGCTATCAAGGGACATTTCCCAATTTGCTTGCAAGAAAACATGGAAGTGTTCCTAGTATCAATGCCCTTACCCGAAGCATTCAAATCCTGCTATTTCCCCAGCGAATCGCACTTTGCAGTATTTTTCGGCCTTCTCTTTTTCGCTCGGGTCGTCTGCCCCGCAGGCAATCAGCGTCGCCAATACCAACACTGTCAGTAATCCGGACCCGATCTTCGCCATAAATACCTTCTGCATAAACCTAGTCATCCAACGGATGCGTCATGGAGAATTCAGCTCCCCAAGGTAATCGCAGTTACTGCCGTGTTGTGAAAAAACTGAGATTGTCAACTGGCCGGCTACGGCTCGCCACTCTTTGGGAATCGCCTTGTCATCCTTGAATGTCCATTTTGGCAACCAAAAACGTGGGTTTAAGGTCAAAAAATGGGGGTAAAAAGCCTTATTGCTTCATGATTACATTGTGTCAGTTTGGTCCGACCCAGACTTCTCTCCTCTTGCAATATTTGCTAACAACCTATTGAATTTATGCTTTAATTTCTGGCTCAACTTTCGTTGATTTCTTTTTTCTTCCCGAGCCCTTAGCTCTTCTAACGTAATATGATTCTTGCCGTATCTGAATTCAATGAGGTCGCTGTTTCTATATCCTGTTTCTGACAAAGGCTGGATACTCATTCCATGCTTCCACAAAACATAAGTCAAACTCAATTGATCTCTGCGGGAATAATTCTTTATCCACCACCACCAGTCATTCATCAGAGCAATAATTTTATCATCATGATGCTCTCTATACATAATATTAGTCTCAAACAGACCCTGCCTCTCGGGAAATCCATCTTTCCTGATAAGTTCTCTTTGTTTCTCAATAAGTTGCTTGTTATCTTTTCCCAGGACAAGGCATTCCGCAAACTCATCGTAAATGCAATTTCTTGCTGGATGTGGAGCAATGGATATTTTACTTGATCTTTGAATGGCTTTTCCTACATCATTAAAAACACCTCTGTTAAGAACATTCAAATTGGTATCGATGTAGATACTTTTGTCATATTCGGGGAATAAAATATGTGGATGAAGTTTGTGCCAGCGCTGATTGCG
This sequence comes from Geobacteraceae bacterium, assembly GCA_028683595.1. GTDB lineage: Bacteria > Desulfobacterota > Desulfuromonadia > Geobacterales > Geobacteraceae > RPRC01. The sequence goes on from JAQUHM010000226.1 coordinate 4,955, forward strand.
GACGTTATCCAATCCATCAAAAACCAGCGGTTTGATTTTCCAGGATAGGTCTGCTACATCATTAATAGAACTATAATCAGAAAAACATATATAATCCCACTGCTGATCTTTGAAGGTGTGGTTATGCAAATCATCATATCCTCCGGTAACACAGGTATAAACTACTCCTGTTTTATTAGTAATTGTGTTTACCATATTATTGCTCCTGTGAATAAACAGGTGAATAGTCCCAAGAGAGTCCCAAGAGTAGTCCCAAGAGGGACGTCCATAAATATATAAGTTTCTGTGATTTCTTCGGGAAATAACTTATGGGTGTCCCACTTTGTTTGTCTGGAAATATGTTATTACACCCGTACGCTTCCCTGTCAAGTAGACAGTTTAGAAGTAGAAATTTGAGTTCTTTGACATGTCTGTTTGCCTTTTGGCCCAGGTTTGCCACCATTGAGAGTTCGTTCAAGGGTCAATTCCAGGCGTTCTATAAATCCACCCACCAGCTGTTGATTGTTGAGAATCCCTTTGCGCTGGATTTGTCGGTGGTTGCATATTTGGCAATACCGCCCTGGAAATGAGTGATTCCGACCCTGAGTTTGCCGGTCCTATTATTACTGTTTTTGATGAATGGATCAACAGAGTTGGAGTCGTTGTCGCTGCGGCTCAGATATCAGGGCACATCAGAACTGACATCAGTAGTGAAGCTTTGGCAAAAAACATGATCGCCACTATAGAGGGTGGCATCATGAGGTCCCGGCTCACACGGGAGCGTTGCGGGCAATTGGATTGTCTGAGGAAGAGATGAAATCTATTGAAGAAGACCTTGAGCAGGCGAACTTCACTACCAAGGAACGGGCACTGATTTCCTTTGCCCGTAAAGCTAACACTGCAGCTGAAAAGGAAAGACAAACATGACGTTAGAAGTCCTCTGGGACAGATTGGCAGACATTACAGTCAAGACCGGAATGAAATGCGGGCGCTTGGACACGTGCAATTCCGACTGCTGTCGGCCGTCCATCAGTGGGGGCGAACCTGGCGTCACCTGTCCGGAGATCAAATTGATCAATCGCTTTTTGGCAAAGCAGCGGGGATTCCGGTTTTATGAAGCAGGTAGTGACTCCTGTAAGTTTCTGGGCAAGAACGGCAAGTGCCTGATTTATGCCGTCAGACCAATCGACTGCCGGGTTCATTTCTGCAAAGACGACTCGTTGGCAAGCCGGTCCAACCGCAGCGCATCCATCCTGGTAGAGGATTACCATGCTCGGTATGAAGCCGAGTTTATGGCAACGGAACTGATAGATTCATTCAAGTTTTGGGGGGAACAGTAAGAGGCGTCTTCCCCCTTGGTAAAAGGAAGCAGGTAAGCACATTAAGCAAAGTGGGGTCGGGCCGAAAGCGCCGGTAAAAGCCGGCAAAGGGTAGGTGGTGAAAGTCCACTGCAGGGTAATGAGTAGCGACCAGC
>JAQUHM010000227.1 GCA_028683595.1 Geobacteraceae bacterium
CGGGAAGAAACGCCCCAGCAGCTTCACCTTATCGGACTGCGGGTGGAGGATGCCCTGACAAAGCTGGAGCCGTTCCTCAATCACGCATCTCTGGACGGAATCGGTGAGGTGCGCATTGTCCACGGTAAAGGGACCGGTGCTCTCAAGCGGGGCGTGCGGGAATACCTGGAAGGACATCCCCTGGTGGCATCGTTCCGGGACGGGGAGCCTTTTGAAGGCGGCGCGGGAGCGACGGTGGTGAAAATCAGGTGACAGGCGCTTTCCGAATGCCGGCTGCACTGCCGCACAAAAAGAAAAATAATCAGGAGGAACCAATGGCGTATATTGACTGGTCGGAAAAATTCAGCGTGAATGTGCGGGAGATTGACGCACACCACAAAAAGCTGGTGGAAAAAATCAATCTACTGCACGAATCGCTGCTGGATAACAGGGGTCCTGAAGCGCAAAAAATCATTGTCGCAGGAATGGTTGAATATGCTGAATTTCATTTTACCGCCGAAGAGAAATTGATGCTGAGACACAACTATCCGGATTATCAGAAGCACAAGGCTGAGCATGGCCGCTTCACGGACGTGACTCTTGACCTGCAAAAGAGAATAAATCAATCCGGATTTGTTCTCAGCCTGGAGATATTGAATTTCCTCAAAAACTGGCTGCAGGAGCATATTCTCGTCACCGACAAAAAATATTCGCAGCATTTCAACCTGAACGGGGTCTACTGAGAGGAATGAAAGGGTCAGGAGCGGCAGGGTGATACTATCGCTGATTGCAGCAATGGCGGAAAACCGGGTGATCGGCCGGGGGGCGGAGATTCCCTGGGAACTGCCCGATGACCGGAGGCGGTTCCGGGAGATTACCTGGGGCCATCCGGTTGTCATGGGGAGAAAGACCTATGAGACACTTGGCGGCCCTCTTCCGGGACGGGTCAATATTGTTCTTACCAGGGATTGCGGTTATCGGGCGGCAGGATGCCTGGTGGTTCATGATCGGGATGAGGCGCTGCACGTGGTGGCTGATGCAGATGAACTTTTCGTCTGCGGTGGTGGAGAGCTGTATCGGGAGTTTCTGCCCCTGGCGGACAAAATCTATCTCACGGTTCTCCATCAGGAGGTGGAAGGCGATGTGCTGTTTCCGGAGATTCCGGGATATTTTGTCGTGACGGAAAGAGAAAAAGTCTCCGAACCGGTTCCCCACAGCTTTCTCGTCTATGAGAAGGAACGGTAGGGGCGGAACTTGCTGCGACGGAAGAGTCGTATATGGCTTTCTTATTCAAAGGTTTCCTTTATGGATTCCTTTGCCTCTCCGGCCGCGTGTTTTATGTCGTGGCCCATCTCGCAAAAACCCTCTTTCATGGCGGGCCCGACTTTTTTGAAATCTTCTTTGATGGCAGGGCCTGCCTTGCTGAAATCTTCCTTGATGTTTCCTCCCGCCTTTTTTAGCTCAGTTCCCGTTTCGTGAAAGGTAGAACAACCGGTAGATGCGGCGAAGATGAGCAGGAGTGTACAAGCCAGTTTCGCTGTGTTCATGGTAGCGATTCCTCCTGGGATATGGTACATTTACGAATACGTTGTTGAACATTTAGAGAGGGTGCCCGGGTAGTGAGTGATATGCAGAATCAGCAAGACGAGGAATTTGAACGAACGCTGGACGTACATATCATGAGCGTCTCCGCAACCCTGGTTGGCGTCTGCCTGATGGTCATTGGTATCTACCGTGTCAGCAACAAACTGACTTCGGTAAATAGCCTTGGAGACGATTTCCTCGCTCTGGATGCACTCGGTTTCCTTGCCTCCTGCATGCTGTCCTATTTCGCTTTGAGAGCACGGGAAAAGCGGCGACAGAAATTCCTGGAGAAGCTCGCCGACCGGATCTTTCTGACAGCCCTTTCCTTCATGGTGCTTATCTCGCTGCTGATAGTTTACGAGTTGATGTAATCCCCGATAGGATCCTATGCGCTATGCTCCCGTGTGGCGTGAAATTCCAGTTCCTTCCAGTTATCCATGGTGTTATCCAGCCGCCACTGGCTCCCTGCCAGATAGGCCAGATTCCCTTCACCGTCATTATACAGGTGCATGGCTTCTTTCTTCAGAAACTCATCCAGTTTTTTCCGCTCTCCGGTAACCCAGCGGGCGGTGACATAAGATACCGGTTCGTAGGCTGCCTTGACCCCGTATTCATGCTCCAGGCGCTGTATGACCACGTCAAACTGGAGGATGCCCACGGCTCCGACGATCCAGTCAGCCCCCATGAGGGGACGGAAGACCTGGGTGGTGCCTTCTTCGGCCAGCTGCACGAGGCCCTTTTCCAGTGCCTTTGATTTCAGTGGATTGAGGATGCGGATCTTGCGGAAATGTTCCGGGGCGAAATTAGGGATGCCGGTAAACTGGAGTTCTTCTCCCTGGGTGAAGGTGTCACTGATCTTGATGGTGCCATGGTTATGGATACCGATGATGTCGCCGGGGAAGGCCTCGTCAACGTTGGTACGGTCCTGGGCCATGAAAATGGTGGCATTGGCAATCTGCACGTCACGGCCGAGGCGGATATGCCTGACCTTCATGCCGCGGGTGAATTTGCCGGATCAAATGCGGAAAAAGGCGATCCGGTCCCGGTGGGCCGGGTCCATATTCGCCTGGATCTTGAAAACGAAGCCGGTGAACGGTTCCTCGTAGGGGGAGACCTCACGGGTCACCGCCTCGCGCGGTTTCGGTCCCGGAGCGTTCTCGACAAAGGTGTCCAGAAGCTGCTGTATGCCGAAGGTGTTGATGGCGCTGCCGAAGAAGACCGGTGTCTGGCGGCCCGCCAGGTACGCTTCATTGTCAAAGGGATGGGCCGCACCCTCCAGCAGTTCAACGTCGGCCCGCAGTTCCTCGGCCTGGGAGCCGAGCAGGCGGTCCAGTTCCGGATCATCGATCCCTGTCACGGTCATGATTTCTCCACTTCCCTTCTCATTGTCAGGGTTGAAGAAGGCAACCTCCCGGGTATAGAGGTGGTACGTGCCGCGGAATCTTTTTCCCATGCCAATCGGCCACGTCATGGGCGCACACTGGATCTTGAGATTCTTTTCTATGTCATCCAGGAGGTCGAGGGGTTCCTGTCCTTCCCGGTCGAGCTTGTTGATAAAGGTCATGATGGGGGTATTGCGCAGGCGGCAGACTTCCAGAAGCTTCTTGGTCTGACTTTCCACCCCTTTTACCGAGTCGATGACCATCAGCACCGAGTCGACGGCGGTGAGAACCCGGTAGGTATCTTCGGAGAAATCGTTATGGCCGGGGGTGTCAAGGAGGTTGATTTCGAAGTCCCGGTAATTGAATTTCATCACCGACGAGGTAACCGAGATGCCACGCTGCTTTTCCATTTCCATCCAGTCGGAAGTGGCGTGGCGGGCGCTTTTCCGTGCCCTGACCTCACCGGCCTGCTGGATGGCGCCGCCGAAAAGGAGGAGTTTTTCGGTAATGGTGGTCTTGCCGGCATCCGGGTGGCTGATGATGGCGAAGGTTCGTCTGCGGTTGATCTCTTTTTCGTTATGCTTTTTCAAACTCTCTGCTCCTGGTGATGATAGTTGCCGCCGCTGGGCTCGGGCCGCGCAAAATGGCAGAAAGGCGAAGAGGGTATCTTCGCCTTTCCTATTTTCCGCATATTTACTGTACACTTTTTGCCAGTGAGAGGGCAATAGGAAATTTGTCACTATCACCATCGCTATCAGAGTGCAAAAAATACTTGTTTGTATCGCAGGCCTGCTTGCTTCAGAGCCTTGAGAATTCTCTGAACGTGGTTTTCATGAGACACAAGCGGTTGTTTACTAGTCAAGAATATCACCCCATCCAAGGTCTTCATGCCCAACAAGCTCGTCATAATGATTCTTGATGGAGGTGACCTGTTCCCGCAAAATCTTCCGACGGCAGTCCATGGGCAGTTTCATGAATGCGCGACGGTCCATAAATTGCTACTCCTCTTCAAGTGATTCCATATAATCAATAATTCGGACCTTTCAATTTTCGTCAGCAGCACAGCAGCGATATGACAATTAATGAACCCTAAAATACGCTCCCGGGAACGTCAAGTCAAGCATAGGCTACTTGGTTGGCTCAACGACGTGCCTTCGAAAAAAGAAACGGTTTTTCCGATATACTGGAAAGAAAAATATCCTCTCAACGGAGTTTGCCATGAAACCCCTCTTCCACCCGAGCCTGGTGAACGACCCCTTCGATGACCCGGGAGTCTATATCGACTTCCTGTTCGAGAAAAGGGCCATCCTTTTTGATCTGGGAGACCTGCACCTTCTGCCGCCGCGCAAAATCCTCCGGGTCAGCCATGTCTTTGTCTCCCATACCCACATGGACCACTTCTGCGGCTTCGACCGGATGGTGCGCATTCTCCTTGCCCGTGACAAGCGGCTGCAGCTCTTTGGGCCGCCCGGTTTTATCGACCGAGTGGCGCACCGCCTTGCATCCTATACTTGGAACCTTGTGGAGTACTATCCGGTAGATTTCACGATCATTGCCAGTGAGTTTGACGGAGTGGTGCTCCGTTCTGCACGTTTCCACTGCCGGAACAGGTTTTTCCGGGAGCAGGAAGTCGCTTCACCGACCGAAGACGGTGTACTCCTGGATGATGAATCGCTCCGTGTCCGTTCCGTTACTCTTGACCATAGAATCCCCTGTCTCGCTTTCACCCTGGAAGAGAAGATTCACGTGAATATTATGAGGAACCGTCTCCTGGAACAGGGATTTCCCGTGGGGCCGTGGCTGACAGAGCTGAAGAAAGCCGTGCTTCGTGGAGACCCTGATAATGGGCTGTTCAGGGTCTGGTGGCGGGAAGGCGGTACGGTTCAAGAGCGCTTTATTGGATTGGGAATCCTCAAAGATGAGATTTTGCGGATCGTGCCGGGACAGAAAATCACCTATGTAACCGATGTGGCGTACAGTGCGGAAAATGTTTCACGCATCAGGGATCTGGCCACCGGTTCCGACTATTTATTCATCGAGGCGATGTTTCTGCAGAAGGATGAGGGGCGGGCAAGGGGGAAGAATCACCTCACAGCTTGTCAGGCCGGTACCCTTGCACGAGAGGCGGGGGCGGTACGGGTAGTACCGTTCCATTTCTCTGCGAAGTATACGGGGCATGGCGAAGAACTTCTCCGGGAAGTGGAGGATTCTTTCAAAGGTTAGGAGGAATCGGGCGCCAGCTGTTTTTTCAGAAGGACGCCGAGTTCTTCGAACGTGTCGTACGGGAGGGTTACGATCTTCTCATTGCCGGCGATCATGGCCGAAAGGCGATGTTCAGACCCACGGTGGTACAGTGCGATGACCGGGATGCCGATGGACTCGGCCAGGGCGATTTCATACCCGACCCCGATGGAGGGGTGCGAAACTTCGGCGATTACCAGGTCCGAATGCCTTATGGCCTTGCTGGTTCTGGCGTGGATGGCCATATCAGCTTTTTTCCCCTCCTTTTCCGGGATGCCGCTGTCATTCTGGAGTTCCGAAATGACCTCACCGTGGGTATTGAGAAGCGCAATGATCCGACGGTAGACCTTTGTGTATCCACCTCCTCCTCTTATGGAACCGGCGAAGAACAGCTTCATGTATTCCCCCTGGACGAAATCAGTGACTAACTGTAAGTGTACGGTATACCGTGAAAACTGCAAGTTCCCGAGCGATATCCCCAGAAGTTGCCGAAGTCGCTACGAACACTTTGGTTATGCAATGGGAATCGGTAAAGGATACCTTGCCAGCCCCTATTCGGACTGTGGCTGTGGTTCAGGGAAAAAAGATTGCGTGCGTATAGATAATTTTGTTTTGTGCGGTTGAAGTTCCATAAAACGGTGCTATTCTTTGTGCATTATTGTTAGCTTGTGTTAAGTTTGCGTTTCCGCAAAAAAGAAGAAATTTATTTTTCGTCATTTACTATGATCGCCTGCTGTCATAGCATAATTTGGTAGCGCAAAACGGAAGCCTGGAAATATCTGCAGATAGTAGCTGCTGCGACATCTGACGGAGGGAAAGGGCGATATTTTGCGACCCCATGTATGTGCCGGGTTGTTCGGAAAGAAAGTGCTGTTGTCTATGAGGAAAATGCTCAACAAAATCTGGGGAGTGAGTTTTGCCGGTCCGACTCCTTCCGAGGCCGGTCCTTTTCGCGAGGCCGCAACACTGGATAACATAGGCCGGGAGAGGGTCCTTGCAGTAATGATGCTCTGTGCCTCTTTGCTGCTTATGGTCATCGATTATTCTGTCATGGTGCTCCACCAGGGTTCTTTCCGAAGCCTTTCAATCATGGCAATAATTTCCCGGCTTTTATTCTGTGCCTTTCTCCTGGTGTTTCTCCTGGCGACCCGTAGTACGTCGAGCAGGACATCTGCACGCGGATATTTCTGGGATAGCGCGATGGTCGGCGT
>JAQUHM010000228.1 GCA_028683595.1 Geobacteraceae bacterium
AACCGGTTATCATTGCAGAAATATCACCCGGTCGCTATAACGTGATCGACGGAAACCATCGGATGGAAAAAGCTCGCCGCTTGGGACTGAAAAAAATGCCAACTTACAAAATAGCTCCTGAACAGCACGTCCGGTTTCTCACGACGGCAAAAGGTTACCTAGCTTATGTCGAATACTGGAACGGCAAGCTGAAGAGCTTATAATTTCAGTGGGCCTGGAGGGGACGTAGGCATTTTGTCAGCTCAGAATGGCTAACCCGTTGATTCTGCGTCTTCATCTTTGCTACTCATGCAATTTGTCCGGCGACAGGCTCACGATTGAAAGGCCGATCGGGAGGGGAATGGCAGGATTGGACGATTGCTTGCCACCTTGATGGCATTACAGGCTGGTCTTCCGGTGCTGGATTTCGGCGATCTGGACGGGTCGCGTCGCGAAGAATATTTTGCGAAATTATCGAGAGGTCTTTGAAGACTTCACAGCAGCTTGGAGGTCTATGGTCTGTGAAATGAAACGTCCGCTCACGGCGTCGCGTTTAACATGGATTCCTTCGACCGCGGATGATGTCTCAACGTTGCGGGCCAAGGCTTTTTCCCGTTTGGAGGCGTCTTGCAGGTGAGGATTGGTTTCGAGAAGTGTTTTTTTCATGGAACTAACCATACAGCATTTCGCCGCGGAAATTGAGAGTAATATCGTCAACGTTGGGAAATTCGGGGACATTTTCCCGGATTCCTTATGACCCTTACCGGCCGAGGCATAATCGGCCCGCAGGAGCGCGAACTCTGGCCGGCCCAGCAGTATAGCGTCGAACACCGGCGGGATTGGCGGTTGTAATTTCAAGTAATTCCAATTCCATATCAAGGCCCTCTCTGCGTTGGCTCGTCTTCGGCAGCTCAACCTACTCTTCAGTACGCCTCGCAGCCTCAATCCTTGCCGCCTTGAGATCGTCCTTGATCTGGAATTGGTATAACTGATGTTGGATGGCATCTGTGGCCTTCCATAGGAGTACAGAATTGACCACTGATTTGACCCACTACGCCGGCCTTCTTGGCGACATCAAGACCCGGATCCGGCAGGCACAGATTAAAGCCACCCTCTCCGCCAATGCGGAAATGATTCTTATGTACTGGGATATCGGGCGGATGATTCTGGAAAGACAGAAACGGGAAGGATGGGGGGCTGCAGTCATCCCTCGTCTCTCCCGGGATATTCGGAATGACCTGCCTGAGGTTAAGGGATTCTCCGAACGGAATATCGGGTACATGATTCGTTTTTCCCATGAATACGGGGCATCTCCAATTTTGCATCAGCCTGTTGCAAAATTGCCTGGATCATCTGCGAATTCCGAAAAAGTGCCGCAGCCTGTGGCACAAATGCCTCCCAACGATCTCTCGACAAATTTGCAGCAACTTGTTGCAAAAATTCCTTGGGGCCACAACATCATGCTGATGGAAAAGGTCAAAGAACTGTCTGCTCGCCTTTGGTACATGGAGCAGGCCATCCAGAACGGCTGGAGCCGCGATACTCTGGCGCAGATGATCAAGAACAGTGCCCACAAACGCCAGGGAGCAGCGGTTACCAACTTTCAACAGAGCTTGTCCTCGCCACAATCCGACCTGGCCCGTCAACTTCTGAAAGACCCTTATATTTTCGACTTCCTCACCATCGAAGAGCCTTTTCACGAGCGGGAACTGGAAACCGGGCTTGTCGGCCACCTGGAAAGATTTCTGCTGGAGCTCGGCCAGGGCTTTGCCTTCGTCGGGCGCCAATACCACCTTGAGGTCAGTGACAAAGACTTTTATATCGATCTCCTGTTCTATCACCTGGGTCTGAGATGTTTTGTGGTTGTCGAGTTGAAGAAAGGGGATTTCAAACCGGAGTACGCCGGCAAGATGAACTTCTACTGTTCCGCGGTGGATGACAAGCTGAAACACGAAACCGATCAACCCACCATCGGCCTGATTCTCTGCCAGACCAAAGACAGAATTCTGGCCGAATATGCCCTGCGTGACATAAACAAACCGATTGGGGTCTCGGACTACGAACTGACTCGCGCCCTGCCGGAAAGACTGCAATCAGCGCTGCCAACCATCGAGGAGATCGAGGCGGAACTGCAAAGTGAAGTCGGAGAGGGGAACGCTGAGTCTTGAACGCCTTCTGAAGAATCTGGAACGACAGCAGGTGACGGCCGTACTGAAGGAGCTTGAAGTTGAGGGACAGGTTCGTCTTGAAGATAAAGGGGGGCTGGCGCCCACTGGCATTTGACCTCTTCGATTGCATGAATTGACCGATTTCCGTCAATTACCCGTCAATTATTGGTTGAATTGACCGACTATTGACGAGGCTGCAATTCAATACGTCAATTAAGAATTCCAAGAACTTGCCAGCATCACCCGTAAAACCGCTGCTCGTGATCTTGATGATCTTGTGCAGAAGGGCATTCTAGTCCGCATGGGAGAAAAGCGGGGAAGCTACTACATTCTTGCTGGCAGGAAATGAGACATTTTTGGGACATATGGGACATTACGGGATTGGTGGATGGCCTTTTTTGATTTTTGCGGAATTGATGGATCATGCAGATGATCGCTGAAATATGCTTCACAGCCGACCGGCTCATGTCGGTCAATCCCGAGGCTTTTTGGTACTGGTATCAGGCGAGCACGCTGTGATTAAGGATCACGACATGTCGCAGAACAAATAGTGGTGAGGGAGTGGGAGTAAATGCCAAAACAACAAGTGCCAGCATGGGAGCATGACTACGAGGCTTTCGACAAAAAGTGCGAAGAATGGGAGCAGCGGGATTGGGTTGCATGGCTCAACGATAATCTCTCGTTCCCCTTTGAGGTTAGGCGGGTAGAAGATGAGGACGATGCTTATTTTACAGATATTGCCGATAAGGAGCCGTTCAGGCTCGGGCACATCTTCAAAGTCTTGAAGGCTGAGCTTGATGACGATCTGTATGGGGTTATCGTCAATGTTTCCGAAGGACGGAGAAGAGGGCATGTCCCTTTGTGTGATGTGGAAGTGGCAAACAAAAACGATTCCAACTATTGGCCGGTTCGCGAATATGCCGTCTGGTTTGCCAATCGATACTAACCTCCGATGGGGGGATATAGGAGAAATCGCTTTGAATCCAGAAGACCTTATCAACCTTCACCCCAATGATGTCTTTTACGTCTATGTTTCTCAATGGCAGCCCGATCCCGAAGCGGTCAACCCGCAAAAGCCGGGTCGTAAGGCAATAATGTCGATGCTGAGACCTTCTCAGTCCGGAATGGTCTGCGTCTGTGGCAGTGGCAAGAGTTTTGTTGCATGTTGCAAACGGCGCAATTACTGGATTCTGGTTTGTGACAACCCAGATTTCAAGGGTTACAGTAAGGTTGAGATACACACAGCGAAGTATCATCCGGCAGATTGTCAAGCGGTGAAAGCTGCACTGATTGAAGACGAGCGGTTTAGGTGCAACGATGACAGCGATGAGAATCCCCACTGGCTGTTTCACAACAATTCTCCCCATCGGTTTACGGAGTATGGTGAGATCAATCTGGGAGACATCGAGCTGAAGCCGGACGGAAGCCTGTTTGTCACTGCCATGAGTAAAGTGCGCATGACGGCGATGCGAGAGATTCTCGAAGGGCAGATTGGCCTGGCAGAACCGGAACTGACGGTTGAGGAGACGAAGGGGCGAATTCCCAAGCCGTTACGTCTAAAAGACATGCAACACGGCATACAAGAGGCAGCTGGCAAAGCCCGCCAAGTCAAGCTTCCAGGCTGGAAGTGACATTGCATTGCAAGGAAAGGACGTTTATGGCTGAAAACCTGCTCCAGGCACCCGAAAGGGATGCAATCGAAGCCTTTCTCCGCCAATCTGATTCCGGGAACGGCGAGAGGCCGTCCTATGAGCGACTGCTCGGGTTTCTGTCCGGCGTCGTCATCACCCCGGGGCACTTCATGCCGTCCGAGTGGCTGCAGCCGCTGCTCGACCTTAACGGCATCGTTTTTGACAACATTGACGACGCCAACCGTTTCATGGGTGCGTTGATGCCGCTGTACAACCGGGTCAACGCGGCCAGGTTGCGAAACGAAAACCTCTGCCCCTTTAACCTGAGCGAAGCCCCGGACCTGGACGTGGCGCAGCGGCTGGCCACGGAGTGGGGAATGGGGCTGCATGGCGCTTTGATCCTGCGCGCGGAGATTTGGGCGCCCGAGGAAGGCAAAGCGCGACATATCCCCGAAGAATTGCTGGAGGAGGTGCAGGTCTTCATTCCATTTCTTTGGGCGCTTGCCGAGCCGGATTCGATCCCGGAGATCGTGCCGGATCCGGTTCCTTTCCAGCGTAATCTGCTGAGCCAGGGTCCCGGCTGGCAGGAGGATATGCTTCGCGATGAATGGGACGAAGAACTCATCGAATTGTTCAAGCTTTTCTGTCTTGGACGGCTTGGAGCGACCACCTCTGCTCTTCAGCGTTATGCCAAAGCCTATGAGAAAGGGGTTCATGCACATGCATCAACGCTGCCGATTCCACGGAAAAGCGCCAAAGTCGGACGCAATGAACCATGTCCCTGCGGCAGCGGTTTGAAATTCAAGAAGTGTTGCGGAGCTTGATATGCACAAGGAGCAGCAGCAGAGAATCGCGGCCTATTTCGAATCACACGGAATTCCCGTTACTACCCGATACATCAGGGGTGGTCTCTCTATCTACACGAAGGCGCGTAAAATACCGATCACCCGCTTTGTTGCAACGGGATCAGGCGACAGTGTCGAGGTCATGTGGTACAGCCATCGCGAGAGATGGGATCATATCGGAGATTTTGGTGGCATGACGATGCCTCTGGAAGAAGCGCTTGAGTACGTCGCCAGTGATGCTCCGGGCTGCTCTGTATTGATTTCCTTAAGATGGAAAGGAACCGTATATGACCGACAAGCTGAAAGTCCCCAAAGCCATGCAGCCCGTCTTCGACACCGTTGCCGGGCTCATCGACGAATTCTGCCGAATACATCTGAACGAGGAGTACTCCCAGGTCTCACGGGAACTGGCAGCGGCCCTCTGCCGCAAGCGCCCCTCGCCCCTTGCAAAGGGTAAACCGGAGCAGTGGGCCTGCGCCTGCGTCTATGTCATCGGCAGCGCGAACTTCCTCCACGACAAGACCCAGACGCCGCACCTGCCGCTGGGGAAGCTGTGCGAACTGTTCGGCATCGGCAAGAGCACGGCCACGACAAAGGCGCGGAGCATTGAAAAGCTGATGGGGATAAGCTACCTCGATCCCCGCTGGACATTGCCGAGCAAACTGGCGGACAACCCGCTGGTATGGATGCTCACTGTAAACGGCTTTGCCGTGGACATCCGCAATGCGCCGCTCGAACTCCAGGAAGAGGCTTTCCGGCGAGGACTGATACCCTATGTGCCTGGGAGGAGATAAAATATGGTCAACAGAGGTCTGGTAATAGCAACGGCAAAGGAGCCGTTCAGGGAATGGCTGCTATCGCTTCCGGAACCTTGGGATGTCCCCCTCGAAGAGATCAACGAAGATCGCACCGCCTACCTGATCCCGGAATTTGAAGATGACGATCAGAGAGACAGGATTCTCAGGAAATTTTTCATCTCAATCTTCGAGGACCATCTCGCCGACTGGTGGACAAAGGAAGAAGACTGGCCCCCAAAAAGGGATCTCCGGACCTTCAGGAAGTGGTTTGACCTTCAGTTTCATGCGGTGGTGGAGGATCTTGTGGACGGCGTGCTTTTCGATGAATAACGTCGTGACTCTACGTGGATTCGATCGTGGAAAACGTTGGACGAGGGGTATATTTGGGGGTATCAATAGAAAATCACATTGACAATACGGCGGTAATTCAGGACGTTAAAGGCTTAATTGGTTTCCCATGCGCAATAAAAACAAGTACTTAGGTTGTTATCTGCTTAAGTCCCTTATTTTTATCTAGTATGTGATGACGCAGATATTGACGCAGGTGATGCGATAAGGTCTGTTTTTTAAGTCTAACATGACCTAAAAACCTCGTAATCTATATTGCGTGAAATACTCTTATATATCGCTATCCCATGTTAACCTTTTATCACCCCATGCTTAACAAGCAATGAAACGGTAATATGACTTGTTTCAACTGACCTGCATCATCTATTCAACTCATCCTTCATAAAGAAATCCCTTAAGTCCCTTTAAACAAATAATAAGATTGCTGCTCGGGAAGAGGCTATTGCTCTTGAATATAAAGTTTTCAAGGCATTTCGCTTAATTCGTAGTGGACACTAGTGTCCGGTTAATAAGTGAATAAGTTTAGCTGGTTACGGTCTGAGGTATCGATATTTTGCTTGAGAGCCTCTGCAACCAGTGATGAAATGGGCTTTTTCTCAAATAAATTGACCTCAAGTAT
>JAQUHM010000229.1 GCA_028683595.1 Geobacteraceae bacterium
TGTTTGATAAGCATGGGTTCCTCTCTCAGATAGAATGGTTGGTCGCGCTTCCATAACTACCTGATGGAACTCATGCTTTTCAATTGTTAAAGAACAAAATTACTTACTGATTACTGTGACGAACCACAAAGATAATAAATTGACGGTTTTTCTGTCCTTGTGATAAAAAATAGGTAAACATTTATCTTTTTACAGCAATACCGATACAATCAAGGAACCATCGATCATGTCGATAAAAAAAGGAATTATACTCGCGGGAGGCGCCGGTAGTCGGCTCTACCCACTAACCCTTGTTGCCAGTAAGCAGCTACAGCCGGTCTATGACAAGCCGATGATTTACTACCCCTTGGCGACGCTCATGACGGCAGGTCTTCAGGATATCCTGATCATCTCGACCCCCCATGATACCCCTCGCTTCCAGGCGCTGCTTGGTGATGGTTCCCGCTGGGGAATCCGTATCAGTTACAAGGTTCAGCCCGAGCCGAAGGGGATTGCCCAGGCCTTCCTTGTCGGCGAAGAATTTATCGGTGATGATTCGGTCTGCCTCATCCTGGGCGATAATATCTTCTACGGCAAGATGGAGCTTGACAAGGCAATGGCGGGGTTTGACGTCGGGGCGAAAATTTTTGGCTACTATGTACATGATCCCGAACGCTACGGGGTGGTTGAATTTGACGAGAGCGGACAGGCAATTGGCATTGAAGAGAAGCCGGCGAATCCTAAAACCCATTATGCCGTGCCGGGCCTGTACCTGTACGACAACAAGGTGGTTGCAATTACCAAGACGATGCGACCTTCCGCACGGGATGAACTGGAGATTACCGACCTGAATCTCGAATATCTGCGACGTGGAGAACTGCGGGTTGAGAGGTTGGGAAGAGGGATTGCCTGGCTCGATACCGGCACGCACCAGAGTCTCCTGGAGGCCAGCCATTTTATCGGAACCCTTGAGGCACGACAGGGTCTGAAGATAGCCTGCCTGGAAGAAATAGCCTTCCGGCTCGGATTTATCGATGCTGATGGAATGAAAAAGGCGATTGCGGGGACACCGAAATCAGGGTATCGTGACTATCTTCTCCGTGTTTTTGCGGAAACTACTCACAAGGAGCTGTAGGGTGACGGAAACGCCGAATAGGTATACCCCGGGAAAGATTCATGACGTTGTGGTGCGACCCCTTCAGAAGTTCCTGGATGACAGGGGCTGGCTTTCGGAGCTGTTTCGGGTTGACGAGCTGGAGGGCCTGATGGTCCCGGTAATGTCCTATCTTTCCATGACAAAGCCGGGCGTAGCCCGCGGGCCCCATGAGCATGTGGACCAGACGGATTATTTCTGCTTTCTCGGACCGTCGAATTTCAGAATCTATCTTTGGGATGCACGTCCCGATTCGCCGACCTGTGGGATCAGCCAGTGTTTTTATGCCGGGCTCGATGCTCCCCGGATGGTGATTGTTCCCCCGGGAGTTGTACACGCCTACAAGAATGTAGGTATTGAAAACGGCTTGGTGTTCAACGCTCCTGACAGACTTTATGCGGGGGAAGGGAAGAAAAGTCCCGTTGATGAAGTCCGACACGAAGAAGCCGAAAATTCTCCCTTTTATCTTGACTGATTTGACAAGTTTCCGAAGGGATCAACGAAAAGTGGGGGAGGGGAGTATTCGCCTCCCTTCGCTGTTTTGGAACAATGCTCAATTTTATTAGAAAACACAACGTCCGGATTATAGCCGGAATTGCTCTTCTGGCAGCACTCCTCTTCTATTCGCTTCACCTGCGTCAGAAGGAGCACACGAATGCCTTTGAAAGGACTATCCTGACGATATCTGCCCCTGTCGGCGGACTGGTTTTCAGGGTTAACCTTTTTTTCGCGGGGATCTGGGATAACTACATTTCCCTTGTTGATGTCCGCAAGGAAAACGATACGTTGCGGGAACAGGTAAAGCAGTTGAATGCGAGAGTAATCCAGAATCGAGAAGCAGTTCTGGCAAGCGAGCGCCTGCAGCAGTTGCTGCAACTGCGGAATGCCATGCATATGCCTACCATTGCGGCCCGGGTCATTGGTGAGGATGTTACCCCTTGGTTCAGAACCGTTATTATTGACCGGGGTTCCGTTGACGGGGTGCGGGAAGGGATGCCGGTGGTTGCCTCGGGTGGTGTCGTTGGACGTGTTGTTCGCGTTGCTTCCACGAGTTCCCGGCTGCTTCTGTTAACGGACAATGCCAGTTCCATTGCCGCAACCGTGCAGCGATCCCGTGCTCGAGGTGTCGTGAAGGGAAAAAGCGGCCAGCTCTGTTCACTGGAATTCTCCCAGAGAGGGGAAGACGTAAAGGTGGGGGATGTTATCGTCACTTCCGGAATTGGAGGGGTGTTTCCGAATGCACTTCCGTTGGGAGAGGTTACCATGGTAAGAAAAGGAGAATACGGGATCTTTCAAACCGTGGAATTGAGGCCTTTCGTTTCCATGTCTCATCTTGAAGATGTTCTGGTTCTTCTTCAGTAGCTGGTGATTTTTATGACACTTGGAGTGCAAGGCGATGATTGATTCCGGCCAGTCGTGCCATTCGGGTCCGCGGTTTTGGTTGCTGCAATTCCGCTTGCGTTGTGGAAAAAGTGCAACCATTTGTTTGAATGGGTCTTATACCTAACGTTATGCTCAAGTATCTTAATGTTCTCGTCCTTGTCATCATAGGGATCATCTTCCAGGTAAACATCTTCCCCGCTTACCTTGCAGACCCCTTTAAGCCGAACGTGCTGCTTATTTTTGTCGTCTACTTCGGTTTTCGCGCCGGATTCCGTTTCGGGGCGCCATGTTCCTTTCTGCTCGGCCTTCTCCAGGATTCTTTCAGCGGAACTTATTTCGGCCTGAATGCTTTCTCCTACCTGCTGATTTTCACTCTCTACCACGAGGTGGCTGCCCGTCTGTACACTGGTAGTCGAACCTTGCTGGTTCTTGGCACTGTACTGGCTATTGTCATAAACGCCAGTATCCAATTTCTTCTCCTGCTTCTATTTTCATCTTCTGACGGAGCATTTTCCTCGATTTTCGGAGCGATTCTTCCCCAAGGACTCGCAACAGCGCTTGTTTCAGCATGCGTTGTTGTCCTTTTCCCGCGTGCCGGCAGGGAGGAGTTTCCATGAGGGGCCAACGCTTTATCCGCGAGGTCAGGGATCCATCCCGTCGCATTCTCGTTCTGACCATTGGTGTTTCGGTGCTGTTCTTTTTTCTGCTGATGCGCCTCTGGTACCTGCAGATCGTAAAGTCCGAGGACTTTCAGAACCTTTCTGAAAACAACCGCTTGCGTCTTGTTCCTGTTGCGGCCTCACGGGGTACGATTCTTGACCGGAACGGGGATATCCTGGTGGATAACCTCCCCTCTTTCAGCATTGCAGTTATTCCCCAGGAGGTCACTGATAAGGAAGGGCTTCTGAAGAGTCTCTCCCGGCTTGCGGGAATGAATGAGGCCGACTTGTCGGAGAAATGGGATAAATCAAGGAAAAGGAATCGCTACCAGCCTATTATTCTTGCGTCGAACATTACCCGTGACCAGCTGGAGATTCTCGAAGAGAACCGTCTTTTCCTTCCCGGTCTTGATATCGAGATGCACCCTATTCGGGCATACTCTCATGGTCTCCTCGGTGCGCATCTGTTTGGACACCTGGGAGAGATCTCTGAGCAGGAAATGGGGACCGATCGCTTTAAACGATACAACCCCGGGGATTATGTGGGTAAGAGCGGCATTGAAAGGTATTGGGAGAAGGAGCTGCACGGTGCCGACGGCGGACGCCAGATCGAGGTTGATGCCATGGGAAGATTTTTGCGAACCGTCAGTGAGCGGAGTCCGACAACGGGTAACAGCCTGGTGCTCACCGTTGATCTTGCATTGCAGAAAGCGGCCGAGTCCGCCTTTGGAGAGCAGGCCGGTGCCGCAGTCGCTTTGGATGTGAACAGCGGAGAGGTCCTGGCCTTTGTCAGCAGCCCTTCTTTCGACCCGGCTCTTTTTGCCGGGAGACTTCCTGCCGAGACATGGAACAAATACCTGAACGATAAGCGTCACCCTCTTGAAAACAAGGCCTTAAAGGGGCAATATCCACCTGGTTCGACCTTTAAAATCATTACGGCAATTGCCGGCCTGGAAGAGGGCTTGATCGACGAGAATACCACCATTACCTGTACAGGGTCTTATAAGTTTGGTAACAGGTCCTTTGGTTGCTGGAAAAAGTCAGGTCACGGGACGGTAAACCTGAGAAAGGCTCTTCGCGAGTCGTGTGATGTTTACTTCTATCGCCTTGGTGAACAGCTCGGTGTGGACAAAATTGCATTCTATGCCAAGAAGTTCGGTCTTGGAGAACCCCTCGGAATAGGTCTTGAAAATGAAAAACCGGGGCTTATCCCCACAAGGGCATGGAAGGAAAAAAAATACGGGAAGAAGTGGCTTAGTGGTGAGACCCTTTCCGTGGCCATCGGGCAGGGGTATGTTCTGGCAACACCCCTTCAGCTCGCCGAGATGACCGCCGAAGTTGCCAATGAGGGGACTGTCTACGCTCCCCACCTGGTAAAGAAAGTCGTTAGTCCCGAGGGGAAAGTCCTGCAGGAATTTCTTCCCACTGTTGTCAGGAGAGTGTCTCTCAAAGCTAAAACCTGGCAAGCTGTGAAGAAAGGACTTTTTGCGGTTGTCAATGAACCAGGGGGGACCGGTGCTGTTGCCCGGCTTTACGAGGTGAAAGTGGCCGGGAAAACCGGGACCTCCCAGGTCGTAAAGCTCCGTGACCGACGGGGGGGAATTCCTTACCAGTATCGGGATCACGCTCTTTTTGTGGCTTTTGCACCCTATGAAAAACCGGAAATTGCCGTTGCCGTTGTCGTGGAGCACGGCGAGCATGGCGGGTCGGCGGCCGCATCCATTGCAGCCAGGATTCTGCGCACCTATTTCGAGGGAAAAGGGGTCATAAAAAAGCCGATGACGCAGAAAACCTATTCTTCCGCAGTCTTACAGGGAGAGTCCCCAAAGGCCGAATCCGTTGGATCAGTTCCAGAGGAGCAGAACGGGAATGATTGATCGCAGACTCTTTATCAATTTTGATTGGGGATTTATCCTGCTGGTTCTGCTAATTGCCGGGATCGGGGTGGTGAACATTTCCAGCGCAACCGCATCATATACCATGCAGGATACCTCCTATGCCATAAAACAGATTTACTGGATTCTTATCGGCTTGTTTATTGTTGTTCAGGTTTGCAGTATTGATTATCATCTCTTTGAAGATGTCGCTTACTGGTGTTTCGGGATACTCATTTTCCTTCTTGTTGTGGTACTGCTTTTGGGGAAAACTTCCATGGGGGCAACCCGTTGGTTGCATCTCGGCTTTATCAGTTTCCAACCTTCGGAATTGATGAAGATTGTCATCATAATGGTCTTTGCCAGCTACCTGGCGAATTTTACCTCAAAGGAGGGATTGTCTCTCAAGGATCTCGTTAAGCCTTTTATTCTTTTGGGAGTTCCAACGATTCTTATCATGAAACAGCCGGACCTGGGTACCGCAACGCTCGTGGTTCTGATTGCTGTTTCTATGGTTCTTTATACGGGGGTTCGTTTCAGGGCCATCATAACTATTCTGCTGGCGGCTCTCCCCACAGTTTATCTTGGCTGGCGCTATTACCTGCGAGACTACCAGAAAGAGCGGTTATTGAATTTTCTCTCCCCGGAGAGAGACCCGCTCGGAAGCGGTTATCACATTATCCAGAGCAAGATTGCCGTCGGTTCCGGTGGGTTAATCGGAAAGGGTTTCATGCAGGGAACACAGACACAACTCCGATTTCTCCCCGAACAGCACACGGATTTCGCTTTTTCCGTTTTTTCGGAGGAGTGGGGTTTCCTTGGGTGTCTGGTTGTTCTGCTGCTCTACTTTTTCCTTATTCTATGGGGGCTCAATATTGCCCGCAGATGCAACGATCAGTTCGGCAGGCTTATGGCAGTGGGGGTTTCGGCCATGCTTTTCTGGCATATAGTCATCAATATCGGTATGGTGATCGGTCTTTTTCCGGTTGTTGGCGTGCCACTTCCCCTGTTTTCCTACGGTGGTACCTCCATGATTACCTCCATGGTAGGACTTGGGATCCTGCTGAACATCAGGATGAGAAGATTCATGTTCTGACAGGTGTAGGAATGCTCTGCTACGGTTTTTACGTAGTCTGGATGCGCCAATAGTTTTGCGGTAAGGACTGAAGAAAGGCCGCCGGCGATAGTCGGTGGCCTTTCTTGCGTGGTGTACGCCCGGCATGGGCGTGAACTTATGGGGTGCAAGTCCCCTGTACAAGAATCCAACCACCGTCGTGAGACGGGGTAAACAAAGTACTAGCCGAAGGCAAGGGCGTCTCCGCGAGGAGGGGT
>JAQUHM010000230.1 GCA_028683595.1 Geobacteraceae bacterium
TTGCATAAGAGTTCTCCAGATATCTATCACTGAGGGAACTGCTCTGGACGAGGTCTTTCCCGGCAAACAGGGTGAGGTAACGTTTAGAAATATCGTTAAACGCACTATCAAGTTTTCTGCCGGTTCCCCAGGACACCATAAGTAACAAAAAAATAAATGTAACGAACCATGCCATCAAAGCCATCAATCTCTTTCTGTCTTCATTTTCGGCTAAAAACATGAAGAAACCCGTACTCAGAATGATTCCAACCAAATAGGTTCGTGTAAAAGTCAACATAACGCCTATGCCAAGTATAATAACCAAGTAAAAGAAGCGGGAAAGCAGAAGAGATTTGCCCCTGTAAAAAATGACAAAACAGGTTGCTACCATGAATGATGCAAATAGTAATGTCTGCCCGGGTGGAAGAAGCCGAAGTGTATTAAACTCTTCGTACAATCCTCCTGCTTGAACGATTTGACTTTGTGGTATCCAGGAGATGAGTTTTCCAGCTGTCGTCTGAATAAGCATGGCTAGAGCGACTACGGCAGCAACAAAAAATAAACCTGTTACCAGGAATCTAATTTGTTTCTTTGTGATGACGAGATTTGTAATGATATAGAATATAGGATAATAACTGATAGGTCGGAATGTTCTTAATACAGTATTAAAATTAATGCCAAAGAACTTAATGGAGACAAAGACTAAGATTGTTGTCAACAACAAGAATAACGCTAAAGGTTTTTCTAAAGGTGATATAATAAGGGTGATTTTATTGTTTGCTAATCGTTTTATCACAACCAAAGAAAACATAAATAACAGTAATATGTCAGGAATATGTAAACTGCCGATACCTATTGGGATGAGTGGAAGATTTTCTTCATATAAAATACTGGAGATAAAAATTACTAATATTACAATGCCTAATTCTGGCTTATAAGCTGAACAAACAAGCAAACCTATTCCGAACAGTAATACCAGAATATATGTCAAAGGCATAAAAATAATAATTGCACCTATTGCAGTTCCGAACAACGTACATGCAATAAACGGCCATCCTGCGATCCTGTCCCTGTAGCTAACGAAAGTATTTTTCATTGCCATTTCCTTGGGGTTATTTCCCCCCGCAAGATGCTGTAAACTAATGCCCCAGCGTAGCGGACACCCGGTTCATGGTGTCCTCGCCGCTGATAACCAGGTCGAAGTTCATCACTTTTCGGGTTGGGCTGATGGTCTCCGGTTGCGGAGGCCGGATGGTTATCGCCAATTCTTTTTCACATATTCGCAATTCCTGCAGGATATCGGGTCCAGGCTTGAATTCTGGAGCAAATGCGACCATTATTCCCGGATACTGGGTATGACAGAATGCGTTGCAAGCGTTGCCTGCGGAATATCAATGCTAATCAGGTGATTTAATGGTGCCCCTATGTTTTTTACGTGCTTTTATCACTTCCTGTGGGAAAGAAAGAGCAAACTTCAATCGTTGATGTAATGCCCTTTTAGCTCTCTTCATATCTCTTGGGTTTGTGAAAAGCATCATTTGTGTAAACCTGAAAAGCCATTGCAAGCCCATACGTTGGAGTATCTTGGGAGGCACTACCAGGTCACCAAGGAACCATTGAAATGCTGCTCCAACCCCTATCATAATGCCCCTGTCAAGATCATTAATATTGTCATGCATCCATTTTTCCTGCTTCCCGCCTCCAAAACTGACCCATATAATATCTGGTTGCTCGGTATTCAATTTATCAATCATAAGCCGGTTGTCTTCTGCATCAAATACTTTAAATGGCGGGCTATAGCCTTTAATTTGTATGCTGCTGTTGATGCCCTTCGCTTTTTCAATGACTCTGTTGATTCTACTATCCGTATCTCCAAGCAGATAATGATGGTAGTCATCTTGTTGGCTAAACTGGTTGACCATAATATCCATGCCGGCTATTCTTTCAATTTCTTTGTATCCAGCCAGTTTGGCGAACCACGCCAAAGGCGTCCCGTCAGCTAAAGATAACAGTGAGGAGTTGATGGCCTCGAACAATACTTTGTCTTGTGTAGCACTCATTACGTTTCCTACATCATTTACGCATATATAACCTTTATGGTTATTATCTATGGTTGTTTTTATTATTTCATGCACATGGTCATAATTGACAATGTCAATTTTAACACCAAGAAAATCCACGTTTTCATTCTTTTCATAACTCATGATATGGATTCCGTACATTAAAAGCAGTTATCGTGCTGGAGGTATTATTCGTCAGGTTGAATTTATACATGAATCAAAAACAACAGATTTTGGGGGATCAGATACCTTTTGAATTTTCACTTCAGGGTAAGTAAATGGTCTGGACATCGAATTTTCATTTGAGAACGGATAGGGTAGGGGGGGCAGTTTGTTGATTCCCTTGCCCTGCTTTCCCAAAAACTGGCCACTTCCCTTGGAAGCGCATGCCAGAAATGCTCTGCATACTTTGATTTGGCATATTCAAGAAATTCCTCGTAGAGCCTCGACGGATATTCCTCGTTACCTGATGAACCATTGCCAAAGTGCATGTAGTCGGGATGCGTGTTTATGAGTGCCATCCCTCCTTTTTGAAAAATCCAATCCAATTTTCTTTTCCAAATATCGATGTTCTTTTCTCTCATCATGATGAACAGGGCGAAATCCTGGGGAAGCGTATAAGGTAATTCTATGTATCCGGGACGCGAAGTGTCTTTTTGGTACCGGAACGGAAAAATCGTTCCTATACCGTCTGGTTGAGGTTCAAAAGGATCAGTGTCAAAAGTGGAAGAATCGTATTTGATATCCAGGTGCTGGATCCATTCCAAGTTGTGATACATTGAAGGCGCGCGGAAACCTACTGCTTTCCATTTGTCGAGATAGCCGTTGATTTTTGCCACCTTTCCAAAAAAAACATCCTTGGATCTGAACATGTTTCCCTTGTGTTTCAGACCATGTACTCCTACTTCAAATCCATGTGTTACAAGGTATTCCCGGAGTGTTTCGTCGAGAATATAGTCTTCTGGGACAAAATTAAAAGATGACCGGAGTCCCAATTTCTCTTCCAGGCGTATCAATTGACGGCACTTTTCCTGTCCTTTTTGAGTGTCGACATCGTGAGTGAGTACAAAAGCGAAGTGTTTTCCATGCGGCCATCCAGTCCACTGCACGGGAGGACACGCTGCGCTTTCAAGGATAGGCCAGTTAGTTTTATTGCGCAGTTTCGTCCGTAGTACATATTTTCGTCTTATGTAGAGCATCCATTCTCTGTAAATGAATGGTTTTATGCTGTAATAAATTTTCTGAATTAGCTTGTTCATGGGAACTTCTCTAAATCATACGGGAAAGTACATCATTATACGGGGGCAGATGGTACCGCTGTCTTGTAACTCTGTCATCACATCCCCTGTTAGGTTTTACCGGCAAAAAACCGATTTCTTGTGGAGGCAATTGTTTTTGTAAAAAGCAGCTTAGTAAGATATGAAATGCGCTTTAGATAGGGCAATGGATCATCAAAGCTGGAAATTGCAAATACTTTTTCTTTACGATATGGTTCTAAATATTGTTTCAGAGTATAGCCTTCTTCTTTGCGTGAGATAAAAAACCGTAGCAGGTCTTTATCAAAGTCTATCCAATAAACATTTTCTTTGAATGAAGTAGCTCTGTTGATCTCGCCATACATCAGATGCCGGTACTGTATCCAGGGAAAGTTTATTCCGCAGGTGACTGCCAGTAAACCGCTCAGATTGTTTCGACAATTTACCTCCATGAGTTTGTAGACGCCATTTCTCTGGTCTTTTTTGAACTCCATGCATGAAAAACCGTTGTAGTTAAGTTTTTGCAGCAAAAGCCGTCCGTTTCCCAGTATTTCAGGGATAGCCTTGCTGACCAGCACCCGTGGCGATCCGAGGAAGGGCGGCTCAAGCCTGACTTTCTTTGCAGTAAACTCGGCTATCGGGGCGCCATTGACAAAATAAGAGTTATAATTTACCCCTTGAGTATCATCCCCCGGAATTAATTCCTGGATCATTACCTTGAAACCCAATGGCTCTATCTGACTGTATCGTGCAAGAAGATCATCTTCATTTTCTATCTTGAACATCTTGACTTTGAAATGATCGAAAAAAGTATGCCCTTCACATGGTTTGATCAAGCAAGGATAGGTTAGCTGGTGGAGGACTGCTCTAAATTCGTCACATGAATTTACAACAAAAGTCAATGGTGAAGGGATGCCCCAGGACCGTGCAAGTTCATAGGTGTACTGCTTTTCTATGAGCTTTTGCACAATTGCCCAGTCCTCAACGGCAACAACATAATGGGGTTGCAACAACTCTTTGTTTTTTGAGAGGACCACCACCGTATAATCATCCGTAGGGATAAGCAGGCTGCCTTTAAACTCATCAGACAATTCAATAAGACGTGAGATAAAATCCTCTTCGTTTTTTCTTGGGTCCGGTACCTTTACTCGTCCTTTTACATATTTTGAATAGAGACCCATTTCGTTTTCACTGTAGCTCAGTGCATACACGGGAACACCCATCTTGCCGAGTGCTCTGATAACGGCAAGGCCGACAATATGCGTATAAATTACCAAAGCCTTTTTCATGTCTATTGTCCTCAAATGGTTTGTCGAGGTCTTGGTGTAATAGTCGTCTGCCAGACATCTTTCCTGTTCTGCAACGGCTATAAGATAACTTTTCTTATTTTCCCCGGGTTATTTTTTGCAAAACAGACTACCGGTTCCTGGTGCCATCTGGGCGAAACTTTGTACAACAACCGGAAGAAATTTCGTATCAGGAAAGCCAGAACTTTCGAACGGTTCCGAATTTTTACAAAATGACTGCTGCCTTCGGGCAGCGGAAGATATACGGTATCCACGCTAAAACCGAAATGTTCCATGTATTCTATCAGCGTTCGATAGGTAAAGTAGCGGATGTGTGCATAAAACTCATACCGTGATCTCTCATCGAGAGGGTCATGAAATGTCTTGCCCATCACAAGTGGTATCATCCAGTAGAGCGCTGCATAATTCGGGACGGATAAATATAACCGACCGCTTTCATTGAGAATTCTATGAAGCTCCGTTATGAAATGATCTATATTGATCAGATGTTCTATTGTCGCAAGACAGAGAATCGCATCATAGCTGTTATCTGCCAGCGGCAACGCTTCAGTACTGTCAAGATCATAAGATGACAGGTTGACTTCTAGTTTTTTCAGCTGTTCCAGGCACGTCCCCTCAACCTCATTGCAGCTCAAGTTGCAGGGGTAATGGTCTTGTATTCTTTTTGCGATAATTCCCATTCCTGCCGAAATATCAAGTATGTTCTTATGATTCCGCTGTTCAAATATCTCTGGGAATATCCTGTGACGTTCATGCAGCAGGGGATAATATTCAACAGATAAGCCTTCCAATCTGCCTGATTCAAGGGCTTGTGAATCTGTTCTCATGGTATATATCCTCACGAAGTATTGTACTGTTCATTATTTACCGGTATCGTGGTTCTCCCCAAAATAGTTCAAGTTTTTTCAACAACGAATGCCCATCTGTTAGCAAACAGCTTCAGAAAAGTGACTTTATTGGTAACCCGATCGAGTCGGTTGCTGATCTTTACCGATATTTCATCGGATATGATCTGCTTGCTCCAGAAGGTAAAGGGACCATAACCGAAACCGATGATTTCCTTTATCCGTAATCCCTGTTTTTCAAGTGACTCGTTCAATTCCCACATGAAATACTTTTTGTCATAGGGCAGGGTGTCACTCACTTCTCCTGACAATGCATTCGGGGTTCCTATATCCCTCCCCATGGCTTTTAGAAGCATTCTTTTAATAGTTCTCACCAAAAAACGAAAATAGTAAAAAGGGTCGAGGAGATAGTTAAGTCTTAAAAGGTTTGGCAGGGTAAAGATGCAGAACCCGCCTTTTTTAAGAATTCTGCTAATTTCCCGCAGTAGATTGTCGTCATTTAACTGGTATTGAAAGACACCAATGCAGATGATAGCGTCAAAGATATCTGCTGAGAAAGAAGTGCCTGCAACATTCCCAAGAACAGCCCCCAAAAATGTCTTGTAAGGTGAATCCTTCAGTGATTCTTCCAGCTTTTCGATCATTTGCTTTGAGCAGTCAAGGCTGGCCACATAATGACTTTCGTCAAGAAGCGATCTTGTCAAAATGCCGGTACCACAACCCATATCTAATATCTTTAATGCATTGCCCCTTGCATATTTACGAACAAGGCCAAGGACTAATTTTTTTCGATCTGCCATATGCAGAGATAAAAGGTGTTTCCGTCATAAAGGCTATGCCAATAATCTATTGTATTGGTGAAATGATTGGTTATCTTGACCTGATTGTCTTTCGTTTGTTTGCTCATAACA
>JAQUHM010000231.1 GCA_028683595.1 Geobacteraceae bacterium
GCCAGTTCCCGAGCCATTTTCTGGGTTGTTGCAATACCGTATCCTGAAGCCTGTCGGGACCCGACAATGGCGATTGCCGTATCGGGGTCCCGCAACGCACCTTTAACATAAAGATATGGGGGAGGGTCCGGCAGGTGACGAAGCAGTTTCGGATAATCGGGTGCGTGCAAAGTTACGAGCCTCGCGCCGCTTTTCTGTATACTTTCCAACTCTTTTTTTGCCCAGCTGATGCCATCATGCTGCAACAAAGACGCCACTGCAGCAGGGAGAATTCCCTTCACTGCCGCCAATTCACGCTCGGACGCCGACAGTACCCTTTCCGGGGTGCCGAAATGGTTGAGCAACCGTCGGAAGGTTACATTCCCTATGTGGGGAACGTTTTTTAATGCAAGCCAGAATAGTTCATCCATAGTGAGATAATAAAAAAGGGACCGGCCTGTTGGCCGATCCCTTGCAGTCAGAAATTAGTTTTTGATGAGTTTAACCTTGTCACCCAAGTAGATAGTTTCAACGCTCTTGATTACCAGGGCTGTCGAGGTTTTATCCGAGACATCCACTACGACGACGGCTCCCAAAACTTGCTGAGGCAGAGGTGCTGCGTCGCGTTTTACATAAGTTTTGTTCAAGGGGACATCACGGACCACGTAAAGCATATTGCCAACTTCCACCCCTTGGGTTTTGCCCAAGTCAAGATAGACAACGTCATTATTGCCGATGGTTATATTTCCCATCCTTGATTCAACGATATAGCCGTCCAGGTTCTTGTCAGCGGCCTTTAGTGCCACCTCGCGGCGTTCGTTCCGATAGGGGGTAAGTATATCGCCAGGGCTGATTTCGAGATAGGAGTTGGTGATGATTGCACGGGAGCTCCTCGCTTCAAGGTCCACCAGTTCCAATTTTCCCAAGGGAAGGTATTTGTATCCGATGAAACTCCCCGTTACCGGATGGAAGACCTTCTTTACCTTCTTGATAATAGAATAATTGTCCCCGGGTTTGGCGCCCAGTTCAGTACCTATGTCGGTATATACGGTATCCTCCTGCCCGACTATCAGGCGGTTGTGGTCGGACTGGAGGATGGTTCCTGCAGGATTCAGGTCGGTTTCAAGGAGAAATCCTTCTGATCCGCTGAGAGTAAAAATTCTTTCCTGAACTACTTGCTCCTGTGAAGGTGGGGGCGTAACGGGGGCCGCTTCAGTTTCGATAAATTCAATCCTGTCAGGATAGATACGCACTCTTTGCCCGGGATAGATCAAATGAGGGTTGGTGATAACCTGGTTGCGTGCCCAAAGATTGGGCCAGTAAAAGGGATCTTGCAGAAATCGATCCGAAAGGCCCCAGAGAGTGTCGCCTTTCTTGACGACGTAGATGGTCGGTTTTTCGGACTGTGCGCCGGCGGCAAGTGGTACGAGCAGCGGCAATAGGGACATGAATACCGCGAATACAATCTTTTTCATAGACACCTCATGGCTTGCGAAGTTATGGCACTCACCAATTATCCACGGTTTGATCCGGATCGTCTGTGATGGTGCCCGGATTCTGTACCGGGGTGGTACCTACTCACACTCTCTTGTCATGCAGTCTTGCCCGGAAATGTGGCAGGGAAAGACTCTTTCTGTCAGCGCTGGAGCAGTTTTTCTTTCGCCCGTATGGCCGCCGGACTGTCCGGATATTTTGAGATCAATGACTCAAGTATCGGGGTGGCTTTTTCCGGTTGCTTCATTGCGAAAAGAGTGTATCCCGCTTTCAGCATTGCGTCTGGAACTTTGTTCCCGTTTGGATAGTTGCTGATGACCTTTTTGAAGGAATTGAGCGCGTTAGGAAGGTCTGAGCGGGTGTAATAGCACTCACCAATCCAGTACTGTGCATTGGCGGCGTATTCTGAATCGGGGTAGGCCTTGATAAATGCTGTGAAAGATTCTATCGCTTCTTCGTATTTATCGGCGCTGTAAAGACCGAAAGCCTTCAAATAGGCTTCGGATCGTACGTCGATCTTTTGTTGTGGCGATCCGGCTTCTTCTTTGTTGATCAGTTCGATCTTCTGAGGTGTGGTTGTCGTCGGGGAGGCTGATTTTTTAGCGAGGAGTTCATCCGTAAGACCTCTGAGATTCATCACCGAATCACGCAACTCACGGAGTGTTGCCGTATCTTCTTTGCGTTGTTCCTGAAGGTCTCGTACTTCGTTCGTGAGCGCCGAAATCCTCTGGGTTGTCATGATATTTCCCTTGGCAAGGGATTCGAGGCGGGATTCAAGTTCGGCCTGTTTCCGGAGGGTTGTATCCTGAGAGGCACAACCAGAGAGTGCCAGTATGGAAAAAACGGTGATAATAACCCTGATTAGGCCCATATTTCCCTCCTTTAAAATATTTCTATGTGTAAAGCTAAATGGGCTTTTTGTCAAGGATAGAAAGCTGGCTTTAGGGTTTTCATGGAGCCACTGATGTGGTACTGTTAACGCCAGGAAGAGACTCGGAAAATGCCGGAAGGGTATCAAAAACGTGAATATTCCCGAACTGCTGGCTCCGGCCGGCAACTTCGAAAAACTGAAAATGGCTGTTCACTACGGTGCGGATGCCGTTTACCTTGGTGGAGAAGCGTACAGCCTTAGAAATCTCGCCGACAATTTCACCATCGGGGGGCTTGACGAAGCTGTCACCTATGCCCATGCACGGGGTGTGAAAGTATACCTTACAACGAATATTTTTCCTTGCAACGACGATCTCGAAGGAGTGATGCGATACCTTGAAAAGATTCGAGATATTTCCTTCGACGCGTATATTGTCGCTGATCCGGGTGTGCTGGATATGGTCCGGGAGATTTCGCCGGACCAGGTTGTCCATCTCTCGACGCAGGCCAATACCACCAACTGGCGAAGTGCCCGTTTCTGGCAGGGACAAGGGGTTGCGCGGGTCAATCTGGCAAGGGAAATGACCCTTGCGGATATTCACGGGTTCAAGTCTCATGTGGCTATGGAACTGGAGGTTTTTGTCCATGGGGCCATGTGTATCTCGTATTCGGGACGTTGCCTGCTCTCCAGCGTCATGACGGGAAGGAATGCCAACAAGGGAGAATGTGCCCATCCCTGTCGCTGGGGATACGCGCTTGTTGAGGAACAGAGGCCCGGTTCCTATTTCCCCGTGTTGGAACATGACCGGGGAACCTTCATTTTTAACTCCAAGGACCTCTGTCTTTTGGAGTATTTGCCGGAACTTGTCAATGCTGGAGTTGATTCCCTGAAAATTGAGGGGCGAATGAAAGGAATCAACTACGTGGCCTCGGTGATCAGGGTCTATCGGGAAGCTCTCGATCGTTATCGCGAAAACCCGGAAGCGTATGTCGTGAAAAAGGAGTGGCTTGATGAGCTGAAAAAGATCAGCCATCGAGGATATACATCCGGTTTTCTCTTCGGCCCCCCCGGTCAGGAAGATCATGAATATCAGACCGGATATCTGCGCAGTCACGAGTTTGTCGGTGTCGTCACCGACCTTGTCGAAGATGGCTCCATTATTATCGAAGTACGTAACAGGATTACCTCGGACGATGAGCTTGAATTTATTGGCAGAGGAATGGTCTCTCATCGTTTTTCCATGGCAGGAATGACTTCCGAGACCAATGCATACCCTCTTCTGGTTGCCCATCCGAACCAGCGTATCCGCGTGAGGGTTCCCTTCCACATAGAACCACTTGACTTGATCCGTAGAGAAAAGATGCCTTCGAGAATTGACGGAGAATAATTATTCCTGTATCGTAATGCCTGCCGCCGGAGGAGACTTGCCGGCGGTTTTCCGTGTCGAATTTATCAGTATACCTACAATAACCAAAGGACTCCGCTCTTAATGAATCCAATATCCGGTTTCTTTACCAATAAAGAAGGCACTGCTTTTCGAGACGTGGTGGTCATTGCTGCCGTGTTCGGCTTCTTCTTCATGATTTTCCTCGGATGTCTGCCGCTGCGGGAGCCGGACGAAGGCCGATATGCGGAAATCCCCCGGGAAATGCTGGAACGCGGCGATGTCATTACGCCTCATCTCAATCATGTGAAGTACTTTGAAAAGCCCCCCCTCCATTATTGGGTCAACGCCATGTCACTTTCGGTCTTTGGTCGCAACGAATTTGCCGCCCGTTTCCCCTCTGCACTTCTGGGGCTGGGTGGCGTACTTCTGACCTACTTCTTTGGCCGGAGAATATTCGGACGGCGGGAAGGGCTGTATAGTGCCATGATTCTGGGCTCTTCTCTCGGGTATCTGGTTCTGGGCAGAATGAACAGTATCGATATGACCCTGACCTTCTGCATGACGGCATGCCTGGGATTCTTTCTCTTGGCGTCCCGCGACGACGAACAACGGAAGGGCCTCTTTTATCATCTTTTTTACTTGTTTGCTGCTTTGACCGTTCTTGCCAAAGGTTTGATCGGAATTGTCCTTCCTGGCGGGATTGTTTTTATGTATCTGCTTTTTACGAAGCGCTGGCGATTGCTTCGCGAAATGCGCCTTGTTACGGGAAGTTTCCTGTTTTTCGTTGTTTGCGCACCCTGGTTTGTTCTTGTCTCTCTGAAAAACCCGGAGTTCCCCCGGTTCTTTTTCATCCATGAACACTTTGAACGCTTTCTCACCAAGGTGCACCATCGCTATGAGCCGCCCTGGTTTTTCATCCCTGTGATCCTGCTGGGATTGATACCTTGGACCTTTTTTCTGCCGGAGGCCCTGAAAAATACCTGGAAGACCCGTGATCATCGTAAACTCTATCTGGCACTGTGGGTCGGAGTTATCTTTGTTTTTTTCTCCGCATCCAGTTCCAAGCTTATTCCGTATCTCCTGCCGGTTTTTCCGGCACTTGCCTTGCTTCTTGGCGCAGCAATTTCAGAAGCCTTTGACCGGGATGCAAGCTCTTTGCGTGGGTATTTCATTGCAGCAGTGGTTTTTCTCTTTGTTGCGGGCGCCGGGTTTGCCCTCTATCCAGTTATGACCGCAAACCCGAAAATCGGCTTGACTGGCGCATTGTTGACCGCGTCGGTGTTTCTGGTCGGAGGACTCCTGTCTTTGGGTTCCTTGCTGAAAGGTCGACGAGAAATCCTCTTTGTGCTTTTGGGCCTTACCTCTTGCCTTGCCGGGATACTGGGCCCGCCGGTGATTTTTGCCCGCTCAATTGAAAAAAAATCCACTCGTGAACTGGCGTACATAGTGCGCGATCATTATCCGGACCTTCCCTTGGTAAGCTATGGCCATTATCGACAGGATCTGCCGTTCTATTCGGGGAAAAGGGTCATTGTTGCTGGATCAAGTGGTGAACTGGAATTTGGCCGCAAGCTGGAACAGGATCCTGGCTGGTTCATTGATCAGCCTGCCTTCTATAGTCTGTGGGAGTCCCCTCGGCAAATACTGACCGTTATCAGCCGAAATGACCTTGCCCTGTTGCGTAGTGTCGTGGAAACACCGGTACGTGTTATCGCGGTCTGGGGCGAGACTGTTCTCATTACCAACAAGTAAAGGCTGGTGGTATGGGGAATTGAGACAAATAGTTGCCCCATCTTCGAGGATATTCAAGTCAATAACAATAAGGATTGTCACGTAATGGTGATTCTCCATTCAAACACTCCTGCTTGAGGGAGAGGCGACTCGTAAGAGCTACGTTGGAAGTTTGCAGTGTAGCAGGAATAGTTTTTTTTACTGGAGGATTTTATGCGCAATGATTTTTTGCCGTTTTCCATACCAACCATTGAGGAAGAAGAGATTCAGGAGGTGGTCGACTCTCTG
Source organism: Geobacteraceae bacterium (assembly GCA_028683595.1). Taxonomy (GTDB): domain Bacteria; phylum Desulfobacterota; class Desulfuromonadia; order Geobacterales; family Geobacteraceae; genus RPRC01. The sequence continues at coordinate 5,751 of JAQUHM010000231.1, forward strand.
AAATCGGGTTGGATTACCACCGGACCGAAGGTGAAAAAGTTCGAGGATGATTTCAAGGCCTATGTTGATGCTCCCTTTGCCGTCCCTCTCAGTTCAGCCACTGCAGGCTTGCACCTTGCCTTGCTTGGCATGGGAATCGGGCCAGGGGATGAGGTTATCACAACTCCCATGACTTTTGCTGCCACGGTCAATGTCATGATCCATGTGGGCGCCAAACCGGTATTCGCCGATATCGAACCGGGTACCCTTAATATTGATGTCCAGGCAATTCGCGGGAAGATAACAGAACGAACGAAAGCGATCGTTCCTGTGCACTTCGCCGGTCTTCCCTGCGACATGGATGCCATCTTTGCCTTGGCAAAAGAGTTCAATCTCCAGATTCTGGAGGATGCCGCCCATGCGGTCGGTACCGAGTACAAGGGGAAGAGAATCGGATCCTTTGATACTGTCTCGGTTTTTTCCTTCCACCCCATCAAGAATATCACCACCGGCGAAGGTGGCATGGTCTGCACGCGGGACGAGAAGCTGGCGGAAGAAGTCTCGCTGCTCAAGTTCCACGGTATGAGTCGCGAGGCCTGGAAACGCTATTCGGCCC
>JAQUHM010000232.1 GCA_028683595.1 Geobacteraceae bacterium
GCAGTGGAGGAAGGGCGGGGTATTTTCGAAAACATCAAGAAGTACCTGATGTACCTCATCTCCTCCAATGTCGGGGAAATCCTCCTGATGGCAGGGGCTGCCGTTGCGGGACTTCCTCTGCCCCTGAGCGCGGTGCAGATCCTCTATGTGAACCTGGTCACCGACGGGCTTCCCGCCCTTGCCCTGGCCGTTGATCCGCCTGAATCCGACCTGATGGAGCGCTCTCCCCGTGATCCCGATGCCGGTGTCTTCACGCGACCGGTTGTCGCCCTCATGGGGTTTGGTGGGGTCTGGTCCGCGATTGTCAATCTGGCGGTGTTCAGCGGTGCCCTGGGCATCGGCTACCCGCTGGCAAAGGCCATGAGCATGACCTTCGTATCGCTGGTTCTGATCCAGTTTCTGAAGGCTTTCAATTATCGTTCCGACCGCAATTCAGTTTTTCGGAAACCTTTTGCCAACAAGTGGCTGAATCAGGCAATTTTCTGGGAATTGATCCTGCTGTTCCTCACCATGACTCTTCCAGGTCTGCGGGATGTTTTCGGGACCTCAACCCTGACTCTTGGCGAATGGCTTTTCCTCATTGCTGTCGCGGGCAGTATTGTGCCGGTGCTTGAGCTGGGAAAGTGGCTGATCAGGCACAATGCGCCGGGAAATTGCCCGGGGAAGCCCTAAAACAGCAGGTGAGGTGGCGAAAAAATTATGGTTCCTTCTTTTCGACGTGGTATAACAGAGGTTCGATAGAATCGTACACGAAGGAACGGTAATGAAACTCATGCACAATCTGAATCCCCGCCAGAAGGAGGCGGTTCTCCATGGAGAGGGGCCGTTGCTTATCCTGGCGGGTGCCGGTTCGGGAAAGACCCGGGTCATTGTCCACCGTATCGTCCACCTGATACGTAAGCAGGGGGTCTCCCCAAGGAACATCCTGGCGGTGACTTTTACCAACAAGGCGGCCGCCGAGATGAAAGAACGGGTGGAAAAGCTTCTGGCCGGCGGTGAAGTACCACTGATCTCCACCTTCCACTCCACCTGTGTCCGTATCCTGCGGCGGGAGATCCACCACCTGGGTTATGCTGCCAATTTTGCCATCTATGACGACAAGGACGCCGAACGGCTGTTGAAAGACATCATTCGCGAGCAGAACCTGGACGAGAAGAAATTTCCGCCGCGCATGTTCTCCTCAGCAATCGATGACTGCAAGAATGCCGGCAAAGGCCCCGAAGATCTGCCGAGCGGCGACCCGGTCGGGGATACGATCGCACGGGTCTATGCCGCTTACCAGGAACGTTTGCGGCGCTGTAATGCACTCGATTTCGGCGATCTGATCCTACTTACCGTCAGGATATTCGAATCTTACCCGGAGATCCTCGCACACTACCGGGAACGGTTCCAGTGGATACTGGTGGATGAGTATCAGGATACCAATCCCATCCAGTACCGCCTGGTGCGCCTTCTTGCCGGAAAGAGGATGAATCTTTGCGTGGTGGGGGATGATGACCAGTCCATCTATCGCTGGCGGGGAGCCGATATCCGCAATATTCTCGATTTCGAAAAGGATTTCCCCGGCGTCATGGTGGTGAAGCTGGAACAGAACTACCGTTCGACTCAGACAATTCTTACCGCAGCCGGCAAGGTGGTGGAAAAGAACCGCGGCCGCAAGGGCAAGACCCTCTGGACGGAAAATCCTTCCGGCGACCGCATCGTGCACCGCCGTCTCGACAATGAACGGGAGGAGGCACGATTTGTCTCCCGGGAGATCGAGCGTCATCTGAATAAAGGGGGCGCTCCTGCCGACATTGCCGTTTTCTACCGGACCAACGCCCAATCCCGTGTGCTGGAAGACGCACTGATGGGAGTTGGGGTCTCCTACCACATGGTGGGAGGGATGCGCTTCTATGAACGGATGGAGATCAAGGATATCCTTGCCTACCTGAAGTCTCTGGACAACCCGGCTGATGAGGTTTCGCTCAAACGGATCATCAATACTCCGCCGCGCGGTATAGGCGGAGCCACCTTTGACAAGGTTGCCGATTTGGCAGTCAGTCAGAATATCCCCTTTATCCAGGCACTGCGCGAGGCTTCGACGGGGAATCTCCTCTCCAAAGGCCCCCGCACGAAGCTGGCGGATTTTGTAGCGCTCATGGACGGTTTCGCCGCCCTGGGTGATACCCTCGCACTGCCGGAACTGGCCGCCCTTACTATCAAGGAGTCCGGCTATGACGCCAGGCTGAAGGAAGAACGGACCGAAGAGGCCAAGGATCGTCTCGACAACCTCCGGGAACTTCTGGCCGCACTTGACGATTTCGAACGGACAGGCGAGGAGAAGGGCCTGTCGTCCTTCCTTGAGCAGGTTGCGCTTATCTCCGATATGGGACGGGGCAATCGTAATCGGGACTCGGTCACGCTCATGACCCTCCATGCTGCCAAGGGCCTCGAGTTTCCCCTGGTCTTCATGACCGGGATGGAAGAGCGCCTCTTTCCGCATGTGCGGGCCCTGGACGACCCGGAGCAGATGGAGGAAGAGCGGCGCCTCTGCTATGTGGGAATGACCCGGGCGCGTGAGCAGCTTTACCTCACAAATGCCCGCCGCCGTCATTTTTATGGGCAGGAACAATTCAATTCGCCATCGAGGTTTCTCGAGGACATCCCGAAGGAACTTCTGGAGGTGCAAGGGGACTCTCAGGCCGGCTTTGGCTGGGGAAACTCTCCGACCCGGAGCGACCGTGGGGCGAAAAACGGTTGGGACGAGGTTGTGGAGTATTCCCGTACGCAAGTTCATAACCCTGCTGCAGAGTCGTTTCCCGACAACGAAGTCCAGGTGATCCCGGAGGGGGACGAGATCTTTATCGGCATGAGGGTCCGTCATGCCAAATTTGGTCCCGGGACCATTCGGAAAATCGAAGGTACGGGGGACAACGCAAAAGTCATCGTCTGGTTCGAATCGGCCGGTCCGAAAAAGCTGTTGCTTCGCTTTGCCGGGCTGGAGAGAATATGAACTCCGTTGTTTATCGGTAGGGTATTGGTAGGGGCGAAGCAAGATTCATCTGCTTCACCCGCCTTTGATCTTTGCAACAACAGGGCAAAGCAGAAGAACCTTGCTTTGCCCCTACGGCATGGAAAAGGTTTTGGTTGCTGATGCCGGGGTGTTCCCGGTTGTCTTTTTCTGTTGATCGTGATAGAAAAAACTTTTGAAATATCTGAGAATTCGTCTGATGGAGCATGTATGAAGATAACGCGTAAAGAGGTGGAGCACGTGGCCCGGTTGGCCCGGCTTGAATTGACTGAAGAGGAAAAGGATTTGTTCACCGGTCAGTTGGATGGAATCCTTGCCTATGTCGATAAGCTGAACGAATTGAATACCGACGGCATTGTGCCGACTTCTCATGCAGTGCCAATGGAAAACGCCTTCCGGGATGATGAGGTAGTTCCCTCTATCGGGATAGAAAAGGCCCTTGCCAATGCCCCGGACCGCTCGGAGAGTTTTTTCCGGGTACCGAAGGTTATAGAATAAATGCGCTGAAACGTAAGACGTAAGATGTAAGACGTAAAGGTTGTGAGGTTTTACTTCTCACATCTTACGTCTCACTTCTCACTTTACTGGAGATTGAATTAACATGGAATTATATGAACTGACACTTCACGAACTGCACGAATTGCTGAAAAAACGGGAAGTTTCCTCCGTCGATGCCACAAAGGCGCTCCTTGCCCGGATCGACACGGTTGAAGACCGGGTCCGGTCCTTCATTACCGTGACTCCGGAAGAAGCTTTGAAAAATGCCGAGGCCGCGGACAAGAGGATTGCTTCCGGCGATATGGACTTGCTTACCGGTATTCCCGTTGCACTGAAGGATATCTTTCTGACCAAGGGGATTCTAACCACCTGTGGGTCGAAGATCCTGTCCAATTTTATTCCCCCCTATGATGCCACCGCAACAGCGCGTCTCAGGGAGCGAGGCATGGTCCTCCTGGGCAAGCTGAACCAGGATGAATTTGCCATGGGTTCCTCTACCGAGACCAGCTGGTTCGGCAAGACCAGGAACCCCTGGAATCTCGACTGTATCCCGGGCGGCTCCTCGGGTGGTTCCGCAGCGGCCATCGCTGCCCGACAGGCGATTGCCACCCTGGGTACCGATACCGGTGGCTCCATCCGCCAACCGGCATGCCATTGCGGCTGCGTGGGTCTTAAGCCGACCTACGGCAGGGTTTCCCGCTACGGAGTGATTGCCTTTGCTTCCTCCCTTGACCAGGTTGGACCCATCACCCGTGACGTAACCGACAGCGCCATCATGCTCGGTGCCGTGGCCGGCTATGACCCGCAGGATTCAACCAGCGTCGATACGCCGGTACCCGACTACCTCAAGGCACTCACCGGTGACGTGAAGGGGCTTCGAATCGGTCTTCCGCGTGAATACTTCATCGAGGGGCTGGACCCGGAGGTGAAGAAGGCCATGGACGAAAGCATTGCCACCTTCCGCTCATTGGGTGCAGAATTCGTTGAAGTCTCTCTACCGCACACCGACTACGCCATTGCCGTCTACTACCTGATTGCCACCGCGGAAGCCAGTTCCAACCTCGCCCGTTATGACGGGGTTCGCTTCGGTTATCGGAATCAGGATGCCCGGGGACTGCTTGACATGTATATGGTAAGCCGTGACGAGGGTTTCGGCGCAGAAGTGAAGCGCCGCATCATGCTTGGCACCTATGCCCTTTCCTCCGGCTATTATGATGCCTACTATCTGAAGGCCCAGAAGGCGCGTACCCTGATCATGCAGGATTTTATCAGTGCATTTGAGTCCGTTGACATTATGCTCACTCCGGTGACCCCGACTCCGGCATTCCGTATCGGTGAAAAAGAGCACGATCCGCTGCAGATGTATCTGTCCGACATCTTCACCATTCCGGTGAACCTTGCCGGCACCTGCGGCATCTCGGTGCCAGCCGGAATCAGTAGTGACGGCCTTCCGGTCGGGCTGCAGCTGATCGGCAAACACTTTGGCGAAGAGACCATCCTCCGCGCGGCCCATGCCTTTGAGCAGGCCACGGACTGGCATAAGAAGAAGGCGAATATTTAATTCCGTTGTAGGGGCGGCCCCCCGTGGCCGCCCGCTTTTGGGCAGATTGCCGAATTTTACCGGAGCAAGGGCATCCACAGGGGGGTGCCCCTACGAAACATCCAGAATTACCCGGTTTCTGATTATCTGATCTTTTGGAGATTCCCATGAAATACCAGGTTGTTATCGGACTGGAAATCCACGTCCAACTCCTTACCAATACCAAGATCTTCTGCGGCTGTTCTACCCGATTCGGTTCAGAGCCCAACTCCCAGACCTGTCCAGTCTGCCTCGGCTTGCCGGGTGCTTTGCCGGTGCTGAACAAAAAGGTTGTTGAATTCGCCATCCGAGCCGGACTCGCCACCAACTGCTCCATTACACCGCGCAGTACCTTTGCCCGCAAAAACTATTTTTATCCCGACCTTCCCAAAGGTTACCAGATCAGCCAGTTTGATCTTCCCATCTGTGTGGGAGGCCATCTGGACATCGAGGTAGACGGTGAGACGAAGCTGATCGGCATTACCCGCATCCACATGGAAGAAGACGCCGGCAAGCTGGTGCATCTGGAAACAATGGAGGCGGGGGAAAAGTCCTATGTGGACCTGAACCGGGCCTGTACACCACTGCTCGAAGTGGTTTCAGAACCGGATATGCGTAGCGCCGACGAAGCGGTCGCCTACCTGAAAAAGGTCCATCAGATCGTAACCTATCTCGGCATCTGCGACGGCAACATGGAGGAGGGGAGCTTCCGCTGTGACGCCAACGTTTCCCTGATGCCGGTCGGGTCGGATACCTTCGGCACCCGTGCCGAGCTGAAGAATATCAACTCGTTCCGTTTCGTGAAACAGGCCATTGAGTACGAGATGGAAAGGCAGGCGGAACTTCTCGACGAGGGCGGAAAGGTGGTCCAGGAAACGCGACTTTTCGACCCGGCCAGCGGGACCACCCGTTCTATGCGCGGCAAGGAAGAGGCTCACGATTACCGCTATTTCCCCGATCCCGACCTGGTTCCAATTGTTGTTACCAATGAATGGATCGAGGAAGTCAGGATATCCCTGCCGGAGCTGCCGGATGCAAAGAGAAAGCGCTATCAGGAGGAACTCGGCCTGTCGGCATATGATGCCGAGGTGCTGGCGGCTTCCCGGGATATCGCCGATTACTTCGACGCCTGCGTTGCACTGTACTCCCAGGCAAAGCCGGTTTCCAACTGGGTTATGGGCGAGCTGCTGCGGG
>JAQUHM010000233.1 GCA_028683595.1 Geobacteraceae bacterium
AAGCGTTGCGGCTGCCACGATGGCACTATCCTGAATCCTGATACCATGGAAAGTCTCGTACTTCTCATTCAGACCACGGAGGATCGAAATGGTATCCTCCACGCTCGGCTCGCCGGTGTATACCTGCTGAAAGCGGCGCTCCAGTGCAGCATCCTTTTCCACATACTTTCGGTATTCATTGAGAGTTGTTGCACCAATACAGTGAAGTTCACCGCGAGCCAGTGCCGGCTTCAGCAGGTTCGAAGCATCCATAGCCCCTTCCGCAGCCCCTGCACCAACCAGGGTATGGAGTTCGTCAATGAAAAGAATAATTTTCCCTTCTGACTTCGTCACCTCCTTTATAACCGCTTTGAGCCGCTCTTCAAACTCTCCCCGGAATTTCGTCCCGGCAATAAGTGCCCCCATGTCCAGGGCCACAATGCGCTTGTTCTTCAAAGTCTCCGGCACGTCGCCGGAAATTATCCGCTGGGCCAACCCTTCCACGATTGCCGTCTTGCCCACGCCCGGTTCTCCGATAAGCACCGGGTTGTTCTTCGTCCTGCGTGACAGGACCTGAATCACCCGGCGAATCTCATCGTCACGGCCAATCACTGGATCCAACTTGCCCTTACCGGCCAACTCGGTCAGATCGCGGCTGTACTTGGCCAATGCCTGGTACTTCTCTTCCGGATTCTGGTCCGTAACGCGTTCGTCTCCACGCAGGTCCTTGAGGGCCGCCAGCAGCGATTCCCGGGTGACCCCGCTATCGGTCAGGATGGACGACACCTTGCTGCCCTTTTCCTCAATCAGTCCCAGAAGCAGGTGTTCAGTGGACACGAACTCGTCGTTCATTGCATCGGCCTCACGCTGGGCGGTATCAAGGGCATGGTGGAGAGCTGACGAGAGATACACCTGCACCCCTGAGCCCGTTGTCTGTGGAAGCCGTTTCAGCTCAGTCTCGACCTTGGAACGGACATAGGTGGGGTTGGCTCCGATCTTCTGGAGAATGGAACCTACGAGTCCTCCCTCCTGGTCAAGAAGCGCCAACAAGAGGTGCTCCGGCTCAATGGATCCATTCTGGCTGGAAGCCGCGAGTTGCTGAGCGGCCCCCAGGGCTTCCTGAGTTTTTATAGTCATTTTTTCCGATCTGAACATAATTGTTGCTCCCTTCGCACACAGTATCTTAGTGAAAGGATAGGCACGACAACCCGTCGAGTCAAGCTAACGGAGGGAGTATTTCTCACAAAAAGTTGCAGCTGCAACAAAAAATTGTAAATTCCGCAGCCAACCGCATTCTGCGATAAAATAGGCACTTAGACATGGGCCGCATGATTTTGTCTGAATATATATATAATTTATTTTTTGCATTTATAATATTTTAGCAGTAGAATATGCGGGATTTTTTGGAATTGACAGTGTGTCGTTATATGGCACAACACACCGTTATATGGAAGGAGGTGTAGTAGCACTATTCACGGGCATTTACCGATTTGTTGAAGGCCAATCAATGTAAAACATGAAGGAGGCGCGTTACATGAGGAAAAAATTTGGTAAAATTCTGATGGTTACAATGCTGCTTGCTGTGGCAGCGCCCTTGTCAGCCTATTCTGCTGACGAAGAACTTCTGCGAAGGATCGATGCGTTGTCTCAGGAACTGAATGCCTTGAAACAGCAGGTCAAGGACAGTGATACCAAACTCCAGCAGACAGAGAACAAAGTCAAGGAAACAGAAGACAGATCAAAGGACACCGAGAGGAAGGTTGCCAAGGTGGAACGGAATTCCCTGGGGAAATGGCTAACCATCAGCGGGGATTACCGCTTCAGATATGACTACCTGCACGCAAAGGCTGCTCCGTATTTCCAGCTCAATCCAGGGAACACCCAGGCGAATGGCAGTGATCTCTTTCTGCAGATGCCCGGCCAAACGCTCAGAAGCGATGCCCTGTATACCAACCGTTTCGGTCTCAATGTCCATGCCCAGGCAACCCAGGACGTTTCGGTTACCGCAAGGTTGCTCATGTACAAGACAGCCGGGGCTCAGGACGATGCGGCAATCCAAAGTAGCACAGGGGGATCTTTCTTTGCCGACAGGTCAGGCCTCTTCGATGGAACGATCGGTCATGTTCCTGGCGATAGCAGGCTTGCCGTCGATCGGGTCTATGCCACCTGGAAAAATATCGCCGGTCAGCCGATCTGGTTTTCAATCGGCCGCCGCCCATCCACGGGAGGGGTACCGAGCCACTTGCGGCAGAACAACGAAAAACCGGGGAATGCAGGAGTCCCGTCACTGATGGTTGACTATGCATTCGATGGTGTCACTCTTGGCTGGGCTCCCGACATCGCCGGTCTTGACGGTGCTTATGCCAAGTTCTGTTATGGTAGAGGCTTCCAGGACTCTATCAATTCCGATTCGACCTCCAACGGTCTTCACAGCACCGACATGCTTGGCGTCAATATCGCACCCTACGATACCGATCTGTTGAAAGCCGAGTTCCAGTACAACCGCGGCATGAACATCTTCAATTCTCCAAACATGCTCACCGGCCAGTCTGCAGGGGATGGCCCGGTGGAGGACCTGGGAGATATCGACTGGTACGGTATCAGTTTACTTGGCAAAGTGAAAAACGTCGGCATCGGCAATGTTAACTGGTTCGCTTCCGGTGCAATAAGCCAGACGCACCCTAACGGCAACACCGTCAAAGTTCAACTTGAAACCCCCATTGCAGGCTACACTGACGCAAACGGCATGCTTGACACCGGAGCAGGCCTGCTCTATACCGGCACTCCGAAAAGCAGTACCGGCTGGGCCGTCTTTGTTGGTGGTCGTTACGACATTGAACAAACCGGCACCAAGCTGGGTTTCGAGTATAACCACGGATCCAAAGACTGGATAACCTTTGCACCAGCTGCTGACGATATGTGGACATCCAAGGTCGGCACCCGGGGAAATGTCTACGAGTTCTATATTATACAAGAACTGAAGCTGAAGCCCATCTCTTCCTACCTCAGCAAAACCTTCTTCCGCATCGGCTATCAGTACTATGACTTTGAGTATACCGGCAGCAACAACTGGGTCGGTGCACCAGTGAAAATATCCGACGTGAACAACCAGCAAAACGGGCAATTCCTGACACCACTGAAAAATGCCCAGGACCTGTACGCAACTTTTGAGGTACACTTCTGACAAACGGATGCCGACTGCGGAGGAATTTCATCTTCGCCGTCGGCATCCATCACGTTCAAATGTATCACTACAAAAGGCCATGTGCCCCAAAGGAGAAAAGTATGAAACGATTTCTATCAATTGCCGCCCTCTTCGCTTTTGTCGCAGTATCAGTATTTTTCGTAACAGGAACAGCCCGGGCAGATGAAATCAAGATGGTCGGAGTCATCACCGTCATTGATATGGTAGGCAAGGATGCTAAAACGGCTACCGTAACACTGAAGGATAATGATACCGGCAAAGATGTGGTAGTTATCATCAATGACGAACTCACTCTCGACAAGCTCAAGGATCACAGGATCGTCCTAGATGATGAAATCCGTTGCAAATACGAAGTCATCGACGGCAAGAATGTCAGCAGCTACTTCCGTAAAACGGCCGGTTGCTGACGCAGCATTTCCGACTGATCCCCGAACAGCCGCTGTCGGGAATTACGCCGGATCAAGGAGGAAAAAATGAAAAGACTGACCCTGGCGCTGTTCCTGCTTCTTTTGTGCGGGGTAGCTGCGTCAAGTTTCGCCGAGGTTCATCCGGGCAGGGACTACATAGAGAAAAATGGCTATAGCGGCCCGGAAACCTGCGAACAGTGCCATCCCGGAACGGCCGCGAAGTTTCTACAGACAGTTCACTGGAAACACGCCTCCAAGGTAACGAATGTTGACAACCTTGATCCGCACAAGGAGTACGGCATGAAAAACCGTATCTATACCATGTGCAACGGAAACGACGTCGTCAATAACCTGAAAGAAATCCCCAAAAGCCCCGAGACCGGAAAATCGAAATTTTCCGGATGCAATACCTGCCATCCGGGTAATCACATCAGCGATGTGGGCAGCAGCGGTCCCGAGGCGGAAAATGCCATCGATTGCCTTGTCTGCCATTCCAGTGACTATGATTACAGGAAACGCAAGCCGTTTAAAGACGACCAAGGACGGGTAGTCATGGGTCAGGACCGGAGTGTCAAGGCAGCACTGGCTGTCGGCAAACCGTCGACCAAGAACTGCATGACCTGTCATGAAGCCGCCGGTGGTGGAGTTCTGGTAAAGCGGGGCTTCCTGTTCAGCAAAAAAACTGACGTTCATGCCGCCAAGGGAATGGTTTGCGTGGACTGCCATAAAAGCAAGGATCACAAGATCCCGACGGGATTCGATCCCAACAACTGGGCAAACGACGGTGTCAGAGTCTCCTGTGCCGATTGCCATTCGGATAAGCCCCACAAGGATGCCGATTATAACCGACATACCGCTAAAATAGCCTGCCAGACCTGCCATATCCCCCGAACCGGCGGCGCGGTCGCCAAGGACTTCACTCTATGGGAACAGGGCTCGGACAAATTCTTTGAACCGTCAACCCTGAAAAAAGAAGCAAATGAAACGGTTCCGGTCTATGCCTGGTATAACAAGACAGTGGCAAATGAACCGCATTTCATCGGTCCAAAGGGAAGCCGGAAGGACGGCAAGAGCAAGATTTATCCCTTCAAGATTTTCCTCGGCAAGGCATATTACAATGCCCTGAACGGTCAACTCCTTTCCATGGACTTCGCTCCGCCCATGGCCAACGGCGATACCCTGGCGGGCGTAGCTTCGGCAGCCAAAACTCTTGGTATCAAGCACTACAAACCGGTCCCCGGCTGGCAGACCATCTACTTCGGCAGCGACCACATGGTAACGAAGGAGAAGGCCCTGAACTGCATCAACTGTCACGCCATTAACGGAGTACTTCGTTTCCGCGAACTCGGATATAGTGAAAAGGAAATCAAGAAACTGACAAATCCGGATATCTATTTCCGCAAGATGCTGGAAAAACAGAAGGAGGAATGGTAACCATCCTCTCCCTCCGCTATCATCGCATCCTTTAAACAAAAATGGCCTGCAATTGCAGGCCATTTTTTCTTCCGGTGCTAACAAAACAGCACGATTATAAACCGGCTGCCGGATTCATTATAGATTCAAGTCCTGATGTCCACGGCACATTTCGTCCCGAAGACGAGCCACATCTCCATTTTCAAGGTACTCATCAAAGCCCATAACACGGTCAATGATCCCGGCAGGGGTTATCTCTACGATCCGATTTGCCACCGTAGAGACAAACTCGTGATCATGGGAGGCAAACAGCACCACTTCGGTGAATGAAATGAGCCCGTTATTCAAAGCTGTAATGGACTCCAAGTCCAGGTGATTGGTCGGCTCATCCAAGAGCAGGGCATTGGCGCCGGACAGCATCATCCGGGACAGCATGCAGCGGACCTTTTCGCCACCAGACAGGACACTGGTCTTCTTCAGCGCCTCCTCTCCCGAGAAGAGCATCCGGCCAAGGAACCCGCGGGCAAAGGACTCACCTTCTGTGGGAGGAGAAAACTGGCCAAGCCATTCAATCAGGTTCATGTCACTGGTAAAGTAGTCGCCGTGATCTTTCGGGAAATAGGTGGGAGTGATGGTTATGCCCCAGCGGTAGCTGCCGCTGTCTGGTTCAAGTTCTCCGGCAAGGATCTGGAACAGGGTCGTTTTCGCCAGGCTGTTGCCGCCGACAAAAGCAATTTTGTCTCCCTTGCCCACAGTCATTGTCAGGTTGTTCAAGACAGGAACCCCGTCAATTGATTTGGAAAGTTCTTTGATCTCCAGGATGATGTCGCCACAGGCGCGTTCCGGCTTAAACACCACATAGGGATATTTGCGCGATGACATAGGCATATCCTCAATGGTAAGCTTTTCCAGCAGCTTTTTCCGTGAGGTGGCCTGCTTCGCCTTGGAGGCGTTGGAGCTGAAGCGCTGGATAAACTCCTTCAGTTCGTTTGCTTTGTCGGTAACCTTGCGGTTTTCATCCTGTTTCTGTTTCAGATTCAGCTGGCTCGCCTGATACCAGAAATCGTAGTTCCCCACATATATCTGGATGCGGCCGAAGTCGATATCAGCGATATGGGTGCAAACCTGATTGAGGAAATGGCGGTCATGGGAAACAACAATGACAGTATTGGGAAACCGGTACAGGAAATCTTCCAGCCAGGCAATGGATTTCAGATCCAGGTGGTTGGTCGGTTCATCCAGAAGCAGCACGTCCGGGTTGCCGAACAGGGC
>JAQUHM010000234.1 GCA_028683595.1 Geobacteraceae bacterium
TTTCTTACCAGCGCCCTGCACCGGGTAAGCGCGTCTGTATCATTACCAATGGTGGTGGTTCCGGTGTCCTGGCGACGGATGAATGCGCGCGCCAGAGCCTGGAGCTTCCCGAGCTGCCGGAAGAAGTCCGGAACGGGCTGCGCCGGCTCTTCCCTTCGTTTTACACCGTAGCTAACCCCATCGACCTGACCGGCCAGGTGAGGATTGATGATTACCGGGCATCCCTGCTTGCCGTGCGCGATGTGTATGACGGCTTCCTGGTCATAGCCCTGACAGGAGTTGCCGGGGTTACCCTTGGGCTTGCGGAGTATCTGCGCGAATTCCGGGAAACGGTCGGGAAACCGCTTGTCGTGCACATTGCCCAAGGCGGGGTAGCTCCGCGTCTCATTCGGCTGCTGGAAAGGGCCGGGATCCCGGTCTACCGGTCTCCCGAACGGGCGGTACGGGGGCTTGCTGCGCTTCTGGGCAGCGGAGGGGGATGGCATGAATAGACTGGCAGAACTGTGCCATTTTCTAAAGAAACATGAGGGAATCAGGGTTCTTCCGGAGCAGGCACTGAAGATGTTCCTTCGCGAAATGGGTCTTCCCGCGCCCCAGAGTCTCTCTCTTGCCGTGGGTGTGCCGTTTCCTGATTTCACCCTTCTTACCTACCCCCTTGTGGCAAAGGTGTTTTCATCTAAAATCAGCTCCAAAACTGACGTGGGTGGGATTCGTCTTGGTCTGAAGGATGCTTCCGCCGCGGCTGCGGCCTGCTATGACTTGATGAAGATAAAGGATGTGGAAGGGGTAATTCTCGAGGAGCAGGCTCAGCCCGGCACGGAGGTCATTGTCGGCGGCATTGTCGACCCCCAGTTCGGACCTGTTGTCATGTTCGGGCTTGGCGGCATTTTTGTCGAGCTTTTTCAGGATGTTGTCTTTGCCCTTGCCCCCTTGACCCGCGCCGATGCCTTTGATCTCATAAAACAGCCGAAAGGTTACCGGCTCCTGACCGGCTATCGGGGTGCGGCTTCCTGTGATCGTGGGGCCTTGGCCGATATTCTGGTCACGGTTTCCGAGCTCATGGCAACAGGTCTTTTGGAGGAGATTGACCTTAACCCGGTGGCCCTGTATCCCCATGGCGCGATGATCCTCGATGCAAAGATGCGAGTTCTATAATTGCTTTGCCCGGTTGGCAATATTTTACCACTACCCCTCATCTGCCCCTTCGGGGCACCTTCTCCCTTATGGAGAAGGGCGAAAATAGATGCCCTCTCCATAATCATACGTCCGGTTTTCCCGCAGTGTTCTTTTGACAGGACAGCCCCAACTGTACTACTATTACAAATTCGTTTCCACCCGGGAACGGTCTTTTTTTGCCCTGATAGCGTCAATCAGCGGTTTTGTTTGTGCGACGTACCGTAGTACGTCTCCGCACAATCCCTTGATTTTGACGCGCCCGGAGGACTCGCCCTGCGGGCAACCTTCGCTGTCAACTTTTGCAAGCAAAAGTTTCTTGTCAGGATAAAAAAATCCATGTTGTCGAATTGGAAACCGCTAGTTTCTCATCCGAAGTTTCAGGATGGAACCTAATTTGCCCGGAACCGAATTGGGCGATTGTCAGGAGATCACCTATGAAAGACACCATTACCTCGCTTTTTCCCCGTGAAGAGGAAATTTCGAAAAAATATCGTATTGATTCACCGGTCTGCCAGAATTATTACCTGGTAAACGGAGAGTTGCGTGGCTGGGACGGTCCTCTGCAGGAGGTCTTGTCGCCGGTCTGGGTGAAAACGGGAACAGGTTTTACCCGAACCCAGGTGGGTCATTATCCCCTCCTTACCCGGGAAGCGGCCTGCGAAGCGCTCGAAGTTGCGGTCCGAGCCTATGATAATGGCAGGGGGGTATGGCCGACCATGTCGGTGGGCGAAAGAATCCAGTGTGTGCAGCGCTTTACCCTTGCCATGCTGGCCAAGCGGGAACCGATTGTAAAGCTCCTCATGTGGGAGATCGGCAAGTCTTACAGCGAGGCCGAACGGGAATTCGACCGTGCAGTTACCTATATCCGCGAAACTTTGGAAGCCCTTAAGGAACTTGACCGCGTCTCTTCCCGCTTCGTGATCCAGCAGGGCATCATCGGTCAGATCCGCCGTGCTCCTCTGGGGGTTGTGCTGTGCATGGGGCCCTATAATTTCCCCCTGTATGAGACATTTACCACCCTGATTCCTTCTCTTGTCATGGGGAACACCCTGTTGCTGAAACCGCCCAGATTCGGCATTCTGCTCTTCCAGCCACTTCTTGAGGCCCTGAGGGATTCCTTTCCCGCAGGGGTAATCAGTACGGTGTACGGGGAGGGTGAGACTGTGGTGCAGCCGCTTCTTGCCTCCGGCAAAGTGGATGTGCTCGCCTTTATCGGCACAAACCGGGTTGCCGATGCCTTGCGCAGGACACACCCGCGGCCCCATCGTCTGCGCTGCGTGCTTGGACTGGATGCCAAGAATCCCGCCATCATCCTGCCTGACGCCGACCTGGATCTTGCTGCCAGTGAATGCATACGCGGCAGCCTTACCTATAATGGCCAACGCTGTACGGCCCTGAAGATAATTTTTGTTCCCCGTTCGGTTGCCGATGCCTTTCTGGAGCAAATGGTGAAAGGGATAACCGAACTGAAATGTGGGATGCCCTGGGAGGAAGGGGTAACAATAACACCTCTGCCGGAGATGGAAAAGCCTGCGTATCTGACAGGACTCATTCGGGATGCCGAAAACTACGGGGCAGGGATTGTTAACCCGGGGGGCGGAACAGCGGTCAAATCCTTTTTTTACCCGGCACTGCTCTATCCGGTTTCGGCTGAGATGCGGCTCTACGGCGAGGAACAGTTCGGTCCGGTGATTCCGGTGGTGCCCTATGACGATATCTCCGAGCCGATCAACTACGTGGTAAACTCCAACTACGGTCAGCAGGCCAGCATCTTCGGTCGCGATACGGACCAGCTTGCCCATTTGGTGGATTCACTGGTGAACCAGGTCTGCCGCATCAACATAAACAGCCAATGCCAGCGTAGCCCGGACACTTTCCCTTTCAATGGCAGGAAAGATTCTGCCGAAGGGACACAGTCGGTCTCAGATGCCTTGAGGATTTTCTCCATCCGCATCGTGGTTTCAGCTCGGGAAACGGACGAAAACCGGGAGATCATTACCAATATCGTCAAGGAGAGGAAGTCGCACTTCCTGACAACGGATTTTATTCTCTAACGGGCTGGCTGGTATGAGGTGGCCGGCATGACGAGCTCTATTCTGAACTGAGCACCGTACTCCGTGTTTCTGACGCTGAGTATTCCGCCCATGTTCTTTTCGATGATGTTCTTTGACATGTACAGTCCGATTCCCGTTCCCCCGTATGACTCCCTGGTCGTGAAATATAAATCGAAGATCCTGTCGATGTTTGCATCCGGAATCCCTCCGGCATTATCGCTTACGGTAACGATAGCCTTGCCGTTTTCGGCAACCGCCTGTATTGAGACTTTCGGTTTTCCGACTCCCTTCCCTTTGAATGCCTCCCGGGCATTACTGAGGATGTTGAGGAGTACCTGGGCATATTCCTTCGGGTAACCATAGGCGGCCAGCAATGGATTAGCATCGAAATCAACCTCTATGGAGTCGAGTCGAAAAGCCGGCTTGATGAATGACAAGGCCTTGTCGATGGCTTCCTTGATAAAAAAAACGGTCATTTCTTTTTCCGGACGGTAAAAGTCCCTGAAGACATTGATGGTCTGGGCCATATGATCCACCAGCCCGAGTATCGTCGCTGTTGTTTCATTGAGGCTCTCATTTGTTAGTTTTCCTGATAATGCTTCTTCCTGCAGACTGCCGGTAAGCAGTGAAAGCGCATTCAACGGCTGCTTCCATTGATGAGCTATATGGTCCAGTGTCTCGCCCAAAGCCGCCTGCCTGTTCTGATGGATAAGGAGGATATCCTTGTTCCTGTTCTTTTCCACCTCTTCCTGGACTCTCATTTCCAGGGTTCTGTTCAGGTCTTCCAATTGCTGTTTTTTCTGTCTGAGCTTTTCTTCTGCCTTCTTGCGTTCGGTAATGTCTGTAACCATGGTTTGTCTGGATATCGACCCGTCTGGATGGTAGAGGGGAACATCTACAACATAATCCCAGGTACCCTTTTCAGGATTCTGTGTTTCCCGGTGAACAGTCATGCCTTCAAATACTGCCCCAATGTCACAGGTCGGGCAGACGGACTCCCTGCCATGCAAGGCTGTATAGCAAAATTCTCCTAGTGTGTCGCAGCCGGTCCGATTGATGAAACTCCGGTTCATGAACTGAATGCGATAATCCCTGGAACAGATGTAGATCAATCCTTCAAAAGCATCAACAATCGACTGGATCTTGTCCTTGTTTTCTCGCAGTTCTTCCTCGACCTGTTTACGTATGGCAATTTCCTGATGAAGATCATTGTTTACTACGGCGAGATCGGAAGTCCGCGCTTCCACTCTTTTTTCCAAAACTTCGTTGAACGTGCGTAATGCCTCTTCCGACCGTTTGCGTTCCGTGATGTCCATGAACGACACCAGTCCGGCAGGTTTTCCTTTAAAGTCTATTTGTCCGGCGGAAACGAATAACCATCGTTCTTCACCGTTCTTTGCGGTATGCAGGCATTCGTATCGGGACGGCACCTTTTCACCCCGCTGCCTTGCCAAACCACGCTCTCGTACCATCGCTCTGTAGTCCTTGTGAACCCACTCCCAGAATCTCATCTGCAGACATTCCTGCTCCGTGTAACCGAGCAGGTCCGCGGCAGCGGTATTGACATAGACGATCTGTTCACCGGTATAGAGACAAATGCCGGCAGGCAGGGTCTCTGCCAAAACCCGAAACTTTTCCTCGCTCTCCCGCAATTCCACTTCGACTCTAGAGCGCTCGAGCAACTCCTTTTCCAGTTCCCAGGTTCTTGCCGTGACTTGTTTCTTGAGGACTCTGTTCCAGGTGATTATTCCAGCGCAGAGAATGATGAAGGCAATGAAAGTGACCAGTATGGCGGTCTGGAAAATTTTGCTGGTGAAGATGGTTTTTTGTTCCAGGGGAATCCACTTCTTATAGATAGCTCTCTTTTCCGCTGCACTTATCTGTGCCAAGCCTTTTTCCAGAATGCTGCTCAAAAGGGGCCAGTCCTTGCGCGAGGCAAAGGCCATTTTGTAGATATATCCCGCTTGTCCGGCTATGCGAAGGTTTGATATGCCTTCCTTTTCGATGTAATAGGAAGCAGTTGCAAGATTTTCCACAAAAGCATCACTGGTGCCGAAGGACACTTTTCGCAGGCCCGTCTGGACGTCCGGGACCACATCAAGGTGTATTTCAGGATACTGGCGGGCGATGTATTCATTAACGGCATATCCTGAAACCACGGAAACCTTCATCCCCTTGAGTGATTCCATGGTGATCGGATCATGTACCTTTTCGCGGGCAATGATTGCGGCCGGTAACTCCAGATAGGGGCTGGTGAACAGGGCAAAATGGGAACGTTGAGGGGTTTCGGCGGCAGTAAAGATGTCGATCTGTCTGTTCTTGGCCCGGCTAATGACCTCATCCCAATTTCGTAGTTGGATGACCTTGAGATGGATGCCGAGTTTCTTTTCAAGAAGGGCAAGGTAATCGGCTGTCATGCCGCTGTATCTGCCTTTTTCGTCAAAAAACTCTGTGGGAGGGAAATCGGGGTCCGGTGCGAAGCGAATTTCCGGATGGGTGTTGAGCCAGGACCTTTCTTCAACGGTTAACGGGTCATTGCTGCTCTTTGGCAGGCTCAGTGTGAGAGATGCAAGGGCGGTCAGCAAAATCAGGCCCAATACTATCCAGATCCATTTGAGGCGTTTCGCTGTGTCGAGGTTTCCGGGCATTGTTTGCCTCACACGAAGAGAAAGATGCTAGGGTAAATAACAGGTTGTTTTTTGTGGTGCGATAGATCCCAACGGTATCGATGCGTCAGACAACGGTGTGATGTCCGGAGATATTATTCTGATTACTTCACAGACAAAAAAACCGCTCTTCAGTGAATTGCAGAAAAGAGCGGTCCGAGCCTGCCATTATTGGGGCTCTGTTTCGGTTCCTGTTTTTGCACGGCATTAAGTGTGTGCTCATGTGCCAAGGATAACGTATCTGTCTTTCCAGAGCAAGGTTTAATTATCGTTTATTTCGCTGACGGGACCGGATGATATGGCAATATGCCGCTACTTTTTTCTGAGTGTCCTTTTCCTTGAATTATCCCCCCCTTGCCGCTAT
>JAQUHM010000235.1 GCA_028683595.1 Geobacteraceae bacterium
CTGATGAACTGCTCACCGGATTGTCTGCCGTAAAACCTGCATCGTTCCATAAGGCACTCCCGGTTCAGGTCAGTGAAAGAGCAGCAGTAAAAACAGAGGAGAGTCATGACAGCTTCCGCGTAGATACTTTCCTCGCCGCAGATGAGGCTGCCGGTTTCGTAGTCCATCAGATTCATGCTCCTTGCAGCAACATACGACAGCTCTATCATCAGCGGCCTCAGGGCCGGCATATTTAAGATTGACAAGTTTTCAAACAATCTGCAGACCGCGAACCCGCTACTTCATCTTCCCTAACTCTTCCTCCACCTCTTCAGCGCCTTCGTCATAAAATTTCTGCTCGTCCGGTGCAAGTTCATGGAGCAGTCGGAGAAATTCTCCGGCATGGACCCGCTCCTCATTCGCTATGTCCTTGAGAACCTCAATGGCAAGACTGTTGTCCGTTGACTCGGCCAGTTGCATATACAGCTGGATTGCCTCATACTCCGCAGCCACCATGAAACGTATGGCGCGAATCAATTCCTCATTGGTAAGCTTTCTGTCGTGTGCCAACCCGGAAAAAGGTGAACCGAACTCAGGCATGAGAGCCTCCTTTCTTGTTTTCTGTTCATGACAGTGCGCCCCGAGGGGCTATTAGGGGCGCACTTTTTCAGCGGCGGAAGTCGTGCTGCAGTTGGAAGAAACGAGGCTTAAGGACGGAATGGTGGCCTGTCGCAGCCAGCAAGCTTGCTGTCGAGGTTGTCAGGAAACCATCAACCATAACGATTTCCTCAATTCATAACTAATCGGATTCCATCTCGGTTTTCCAGACTTCCCACACCCTGCCAACCAGATCGGGACCGGGCTTAAGGGTCATTTTCCCCGGCTTCCAGCCTGACGGCGTTGCCTCGGCACCTTTGCTTTCTCTCACCAGCTGGAATGCCTGGATCTGCCTAAGGGTTTCAGCCACATGTCTGCCGACAGGAGGGGTGAGAACTTCGTACGCCTGTATCACCCCTTCGGGATCGATGATAAACCTGCCCCGGTTTTCCACCCCCGCATCATCGTCATATACGCCAAGGGCAGTCCCGACCTTGCCACCGCCGTCAGAGAGCATCGGGAAAGGAACGCCCCCTTCAACCATTTTCGAAATTTCCTTGTCATTCCACATTTTGTGAACAAAGACGCTGTCTACGCTCATTGACAAGACTTCAACACCCAGCTTCCGGAACTCCCCATAGTGAGCGGCGACCGCCGCTATTTCGGTTGCTCAGACAAAGGTAAAATCACCCGGATAGAGACACAGCACAACCCATTTACCTAAATGCTCAGACAATTTCACTGAGGTAAACTCCCCCTTGTGATATGCCGGTGCTACGAAATCAGGAGCCGGTTTCCCCACCTGGATCATTTTCTTTACCTCCTTTTTTGATTGAACAGACTGTTGTTCCTCTGTTGTTTCGGGTTGGCCGACCAAGCCACCGGTCGGACGGGCACAGCCAACTTTCGGTTTTTCCGCCATGATCTACCTCCTTTCTTGATCTGTGGGTGCTAAGGTTCCTCACGTTTTCCACCGTGCAACAAAGACTTCTGTTCCTAGGATATCAGAACCGGAAAACTCCGCATCGTTCACGGAAACCTATCCTGCTTAATGCGCGAAAAATACATTTTCGCAAAAGTGTGGTTGCTATTACTGTCCAATTTCTCCGGTGGCGGCCAGGTAGCGCATGATACCCGTGTGCAGTGCGGTTACAGCCAGGACCGAGCAATGCATTTTGTCCTCCGGCAGACCTCCTAGCGCGTCTGCGATATCCTGATCCGTGAGTTTCAGCACCTCATCCAGCGGTTTCCCCAGTGCCAGTTCGCTGGCAATGGACGATGTTGCGATAGCGGCCCCGCAGCCGAAAATCCTGTATTTCACGTTAGTGATGATACCTCTGTCAATCTTTAGAAAAAGAAGGAGCACGTCGCCGCACGAGGGTTCGCCGACCTGGAGGATCACATCTGCGTCGTCAATTTCTCCGACATTGCGGGGGTTTCTGAAATGTTCCTTAACCATATCAGAATACACGCTGACTCCTTATGTTTTACTCGTCCCTAAGGTCTTTTGCCCTGTCCCGGTATTCGAGGATTCGGCATATCGGCCGGTCTCCGAATCATCGAGACTATGCGTCGGCGCATGGAGCCCGGATAAACGGTTCTCCCGATAGGCTGCAACTATCTCTCCTATGGTCGGATTTCCCTCCACCAGGTAGATGTCGACGAAACGCTCCTTGAGCAGGGAAAAGGCAAGTTCGCCGACTTGTTTCGTAAACAGGATATCAACTTCGGAAAACGCGATCGACTTGACGATCTTTACCCCGATATGGATTTTTTCGTCGAGATATTCGTTGTAGTAAAAATCTTCGAGGGACAGGTCGTTTTCGTCAAACCGGACAAACGCAAAATAAGGAGCCCGGCCAAAATGCTCGTGTATGGAAGAATCAAGGCCGTTTACGGCAATGACGGGTATCAGGGCCGAGAGAATTCTATTCCGGAAAGGCTCAACATGGACAAAGACCGTGTCGATATCCCGGTGTTCCTCTATGATGGATTCCTCGACCCGGTCCGCCAGTTCGTGTGCCTTATAGAGCGGCAGATTGGGGCTGGTTTTGATAGTGCAGTCGACCATCCTGAAGGGTCCGGCACGACGGATCCGGAGCCCGGTTACGGCCCGCACACCTTCGATGGCAGAGCACCTGGATCCGATTTCAGTCTGCAGATCAGCATCCAGGTTGGCATCCAGCAGCGACATTACGGATAACCACATGGTTTCTCCCCCCAGTTTAAGGATGAGGAGAGAAATGACGAGAACAAGCCCCCCTTCCACATAGGGTATCCCCTTAAATGCCAACAGGATACCGACGAACACCCCTCCGGAGACATAGATGTCAAGATGCGTTTCACGGGATGCCGCGAGAAGGGACTGGGAGTTGATTGCCTTCCCGACTTCCTTCTGCTTTTTCGCCAGGAAAAAACTGGCGGCGATGGACAGGAGCGCCGCACTAAGGGGCATGACGGGGAAATCCGTCATGCCCTGCAGGTGGAGAAGCTTGGCGTAACCGTCCCGAGCCATCTCGACTCCTGCCCACAGGATCAGCACACCAATGAACAGGCTTGCCACCGTCTCCGCCCGGTAGAGCCCGTAGGGAAATGTCTCGCTCTTTTTCCTCGCGGCAAGCCAGAGGCCGAAGCCGGATGCTGCGATGGTAACCACATCTCCGGCACTGTGAAAAGCATCGGCTACCAGTAGGGACGATTCAAATCTATAGCCGACCAGACCCTTCACAAGAGCCAGGACGAGAGTGACGATGGATGAGACGAGAGCAATGCTCTGCCCCCGTTTCAGCAGCTGTTTTTTCTCTGCTTCGTTATTCATGGAGACTTGCCTGTCATTCCCCGTCGCCGAACCTGCGGGCCATGCGCGAGCCGCACTTCGGGCACGGAGTAATGAAACATGGTTTGCCCGGTTCCTTCGATATGATGAAACCGCAGGCGGGACAGATACAGAAATCCGGCCTCCCTTTCCTGGCCACGTTCCTTCCACCTCTGCCCAGAAAGCCTCTCCACCACGGGCCTCCGCCTCTTCCGGAACCAGCAGGCATGCCGACCTCCCCTCAGTCGCGGCACTTCCGGTTTCGCGTGCCGCGGGGTGATGATTATATTTTCCCCTCTCCCTCGTCGGGCGGGAGAGGGGTTTTTTACGAATCCATCAAGAAAAATCCATACACGAATCTCAAGTGACACTCTGCCGTCACTCGATGACCCCTTCCAAGGGACTCGATGCAGTTGCATATAGCTTGCGCGGGATGCGCCCGGCTTCATAGGAGAGTCGACCCGCCCTGACCGCCAGGTTCATGGCTTCGGCCATGGCGATGGGGTCTTTGGCGCCGGCTATAGCGGTGTTCATGAGAACTCCGTCACAGCCAAGCTCCATGGCAATTGCCGCATCAGAGGCAGTGCCGACGCCGGCATCAACAATTACCGGAACATTTACAGTTTCCATGATAATCCGGATGTTATAAGGATTCCGTATCCCCAGACCACTACCAATGGGTGCTCCAAGTGGCATCACAGCGGCGCATCCCAGATCCTCCAGCTTTTTGCACACTATCGGGTCGTCGGTGGTGTAGGGCAGGACGGTAAATCCTTCCTTGACAAGTATCTTCGCGGCCTTCAGCAGTTCCTCGTTGTTGGGGAAAAGGGTCTTCTCGTCCCCGAGTACTTCGAGTTTTACGAAATCGGAGAGCCCTGCCTCCCGGGCAAGTCGGCAGGTACGCACCGCGTCATCTGCTGAATAACATCCCGCCGTGTTGGGTAGAAGGGTATATTTCTTCAGATCAATGTGGTCAAGGAGCGATTCCTTATTCCTGTCTGAAATATTTACCCGCCTGACGGCAACGGTCACGATATCGGCTCCCGAAGCTTCCAGCGCCTTGGCCATCTGTGTAAAATCCGCATATTTTCCGGTTCCTACCATGAGTCGTGACCGGAACTCACGACCTGCAATTTTCAAGGTGTCATTCTCTGGTATCATACATGCTCTCCTTTTACCCGCCCCCGACGAACCAGGCAATTTCCAACTGGTCTCCTTCCAAAAGAAAGGTTGTTCGATAATTCTTTTTTGCCAGAATTGCACAGTTCAATTCAACGGCAATAGGTCTCGGGTCGCAATCGTTGATCTTTAGATAATTATAGACGCTCATGCCGGAAATGCTCTTATTTATCCGCTTCATATCAGTGGTCGCAGACGTTTGCTCCGGTAACCAGGTTGCCTGCCAGGTAGTCCTTGACTACTGACTCAGGTTCGGCAGAGGGAGCGCCGACGATGACCTCAATACCGGCCTGGGTGAAGAGCTGCTGAGCACGCCCTCCCATACCACCCGCTATCACCATGTTGACCCCCCGCTCTGCGAGCCAACCGGGGAGCAGACCCGGTTCGTGCGGAGGTGGTATCACATTTGTTGTGCCGGTAATGGTTTTTGTCGCCGGATCAATGTCCAGCAACGCAAATGTCTCACAATGACCGAAGTGCATAGTCAGGACCCCTTGACATACTGGTATCGCTATTTTCATCATAACTGTCATCTCCTTTCTCTCATTCCCTGTTACGGTTTTTCCCAGTATCACATTAACGATATCGGCGAAAGCTTTGCCGGAAACGGTTTTTTCATTGTGGTAGGCATGGGGTGTCCCGTTGTCGCCTGCGGTAACCATCATCGGGTCCATGGGTACTCGACCCAGAAACGGGATCATCATCTCCCGTGCCATTGCCTCTCCACCGCCGCTCTTGAAGACATCAATCGTTTCCCCGCAGTGAGGGCAGGCGAGACCGCTCATGTTCTCAACCACCCCGAGAATGTTGAGGTTGAGTTGCCCGCAGAAGTTGATTGATTTCCGCACATCCGCCAAGGCAACATCCTGTGGAGTGGTAACCACCACGGCACCATCAATTCCCTGCAGGGTCTGAATAACTGTCAGCGGTTCATCTCCCGTACCTGGAGGACAGTCCACGACCAGATAGTCCAGATCTCCCCATTCCACTTCACCGATAAACTGTTTGATGGCAGACGACTTGGCTGGTCCTCGCCAGATTACCGCCTCTGCCTCGCTGGGGAGGAGAAACCCGATGGACATCACCTTAAGGCCGCCGAACTCTACCGGAATCAGCTTGCCCCTGTCTGACGGTTGCATGATTGACCCTTCCAGGTTAAGCATCTTGGGAACGCTTGGCCCGTGGATATCGATATCCATCAGTCCCACCCGGTAACCTGCCATGCCGAGTGATACCGCAAGATTAACCGCAACGGTGCTCTTGCCGACTCCACCTTTTCCGGACAGCACGACTATCTTGTGTCCGATTCGCTTCAGTGCCTCATCAATCCCCGCTGTTTCATTCTTCTGACTCTGACTGCCTTGGCTGGAATTGCCCTGACAACCACTGCTTTGTGCCATTTTTATGCTCCTTTTCCTGCTGTTTTTCCATGGCCCTAGGATGGGCATGCGCATTGTTATCAAAATTCAAATGTTATTCCGGAAAAGCCGGCCGTCACCCTGGCTCCAAAGGCTTTTTTCAATGTCTCCACGGCTTGGCTGCCAGTACAGTGGCAGGGAACGATCAGTTCCGGTGAAAGGGCTTGAATGGCACGAATGGTGCTTTCGAGACGACGGTCATCAGCATTCAGTAAATGAAAACCGCCAATGACTGCTCTGACCACGGAAGCACCGCTTTGAAGGACA
>JAQUHM010000236.1 GCA_028683595.1 Geobacteraceae bacterium
CTCTTTGTCACCAATGACAAACATATAGGGAACTTTTTGCAGCTGAGCTTCACGAATTTTGAAGCCCAACTTCTCGTTTCGGAAATCATGCTGCACGCGAATGCCCGCCTCACGCAACTGCGAGTAGATCTTCCGGGCATAAGGGAGCTGATTATCGGTTACCGTAACAATCAAACCCTGGACAGGAGACAGCCACAAGGGAAAGTTCCCTGCGTAATGCTCAATAAGGACACCAATAAACCGCTCGATTGCGCCGAGTATCACCCTGTGAACCATAACCGGCCGCTTTCGCTCACCGTCTGCAGCCACATAGGTGAGGTCAAACCGTTCAGGGAGCGTAAAATCGCACTGGATTGTAGCACATTGCCACCTTCTGTCAAGAGCATCACGAAGCTTGATATCGATTTTCGGCCCGTAAAAAGCACCGTCGCCCGCATTAATTTCAAAGGGACGACCCGAGTCTTCGAGCGCCGCCTGAAGTGCCTTGGTGGCACGCTCCCAGTCTTCGTCAGTCCCGATTGATTTCTCCGGACGGGTAGAGAGTTCCATCTCATAATCAAAACCGAAGATACCCATGACATCATTAACAAAGGAGAGTACCCCTTTGATCTCGGCGTCAAGTTGTTCCGGCGTACAGAGGATATGCGCATCATCCTGGGTAAACCCGCGAACCCTGAGAAGCCCATGGAGAACACCTGCTCTCTCATGGCGATGCACTGTTCCAAGTTCGAAGTAGCGGAGTGGAAGATCACGATAGCTGCGAAGCTGCGATTTATAAATCATCATATGAGAGAGGCAGTTCATCGGCTTGATGCCATAACTCTGGCCATCAACCTCGGTGAAGTACATGTTCTCCCGGTAATTCTCATAGTGCCCGGAACGCTCCCACAACTCTTTTTTGAGAATCTGCGGTCCCAGCACGATATCATAATCACGCTTCAGATGCTGACGGCGCTCGAAATCTTCCAGGATTGTACGGAGCATTGCGCCCTTGGGGTGCCAGATAACAAGACCTGCCCCTACTTCATCGGAAAAAGAAAACAGATCAAGTTCCTTGCCGATTTTTCGATGATCTCGACGCTTTGCCTCTTCAAGACGGGCAAGATATTCATCAAGCGCCTTCTTGTCGACAAAAGCCGTACCGTAAATACGCTGCAGCATCTTACGGTTCTCATCGCCACGCCAATAGGCTCCGGCAATGGAAGTGAGCTTAAAGGCCTTACAAAGCGAAGTGGACGGCAGGTGCGGCCCGCGACAAAGGTCAACGAAATCACCCTGTCGGTACAAAGAGACCGTTGCAGCATCCAGATCCTCTATAAGCTCAACCTTATATCCTTCGCCCATGTCCTTGAAAAGCTGAAGAGCTTCTGCCTTTGTGAGCACTTCACGGGTAACAGGAAGTCCTGCCTTCGCAAACTCACGCATCTTCACTTCAATTTTCACCAGGTCGTCCGGGCTAAAGGGATTTTCCACATCAAAATCGTAATAAAAACCATTTTCAATGGATGGACCAATGGTAACCTTTGCTCCCGGGAACAGGGCTTTCACCGCCTGGGCCATGAGGTGCGAGGTGGAGTGACGGATGATTTCAAGAGCCTCCGGGCTCTTTTCAGTAATAATTTCTACCCGTTCACCATCATGCAGGATCGTGGAAAGATCAACCTTTTCTCCGTTCACCTTACCAGCAATGGCATTCCGTGCCAGACCTGCGCCGATTGCTCGAGCAAGGTCGAGGACGGTGGCACCTTCCTCAAGAGACTTGTTCGAGCCGTCCGGAAGCGCAACCCCTATCTCTGTCATGTAAGGCCCCTTAATAGAAAGAGGCATCAAACGTCGATGCCCCTGTCATTTAGTATTCCGTGATGAAGCATGGTAGGCGCGGGCGGTTTCGAACCGCCGACCCCTAGCGTGTCGAGCTAGTGCTCTACCCCTGAGCTACGCGCCTTCATCTAAAGCAGAGTTTATTTAACAGGTAAGTCCATTATTGTCAAGGAAATTATTCACTTCCAGAAGCTCTCGAACCGGGACTCAGCCTAAAATCAGGCGTATCGCCCTTTCCACATCCTCCACCGTAATGAGAGCAAGACAGCGTGCACCGATTCGACATTTTGGCGTATAGCCGAAGCTGGTACAGGGAGAACAGCTGAGATGCTTGTTCAGAACAATGTGCCGGTCATCGCGGGGAGCCCACTTCTTTTCAATTCCAGGACCAAACAGGGAAACAGTCGGAACCTTAAGTTCCGCAGCAATGTGCAGGAGTCCGGAATCTCCGGTAACAAGAAGCCTGGAACGCGCAATAATAGCCGCCGATTCTGCCAGGGACGTCTTCCCGGCAAAATTGAGGTCGGCGTCACTTGAGATGATGTCATTTCCTGACAGTGCATCGTCCCGCCCGCCTACCACCACAACCGGGAACCCCATGGCGTGAATCCGCCGGGCAAGTTCTCGAAACTTTACCGTTCCCCAACGGCGCTCGGAAATACTGGCACCGGGAAAGAGAACAATATAGGGTTTCCCTGCCAAGACTGCAAGTTTTTTCTCCACTGCCGCAACAACCTGGGGGGGAATTTCAAGCAAAGATTCAAGCAGCTCCACTGAGGAAATACCAAGAGGCTCCAGGAGCGTCTGGAAGCTTTCGCTTTCATGCCTGTCTTGGAAATAGGGAATCGGATGGGTAAAAAGCTTCTTACGGTTATTGGTGCCAAATCCCACCAGGAGAGGTGCACCTGTTAGACGCGCAATCACAGCGGAAAGACGATGCCACTGTTCCGTATCGATCACGACATCGAAACCGCCGCGTATCGCCGCAAGGAGGTCGTGCATGCGGTCATAAAGAAGGATTCGCGTAACGGCGTCATTGAATAAAAAAATCGAGGCATTCCGTTTCTCGGCCAAGACAGTTATCGAGCACGATGGATAGGTATCTTTTACGGCACGAATGGCACGCAACAGGAAAACGGCGTCACCAATGCCACCGGGGCGGATAAAAAGGATCTTGTGCGGAGTTTGCACGGCAACCGGCGTCGGTTTCCGCATGAAGAAAACAGCAGCGTTCCCAAGAATCCGATCAAGCTGTTTGAGAAAACGAACCTTCAGCACTTCCCTTCCCCTTTCTGAAACGGTGCGGGAGAAGCAATGCCACTGCCTCCGCGTGGTTAACCTTCAAGCTCATATCTTCCAAGGCCGAAAGGCGCATCCTTTCCGCAGTTGAGATATTCTCCAAGGAGAAGGACGGGATGAAAATCGGTCAGTTCGCCGGAAAGCACGCCGGTTCCGGCGATTCCACACAGCCGCCCCTTGCGCCATTCTTCCCAGCGAAAACAACTCTCCGTAAGGGTTATCGATTCGCTTTGAGCCGAGATCCGTTTGAAATCTATTTCCAGAGTACTGCCATAATAATAATATGCCAAGGAAGATATTCTTCTCAGGAGAGTGCGGATAAATGGTGGGAAGGTGAATTCCTTAAGAAAACCTCCTTCGCGTGCAATGCGCAGGGGTGTTGCGATCCGAACAGGAATCCGTTGCGGGTCAAGAGTATTCATTTCAGCAAGATCATCGTAAGAAATGGTAGTAAGCAAATCGCTTTTGAGAGGTCCTGCCGCTACTGCCAGAAGGGTTCTAAACCCGGAACAGCCAGCCGATTCCATACTGACAACCGAAAAAGGGAAGGCAGCCCGTGCAGAGTCATGCTGAAAAAGAAGCTGGAGGGCGCCCCAATACTCTGCCACGTATTGCGTTGCAGAGCCGATAAGGACGAGGCAAACCTCAACGTTGGAACCTTTTGCAAGCGGTGTCGGCAGGACTGGTATCTGGAATACAAAGGGAACCGAGGGCTTTTGGTGGCGCTTCAAAGCGATCGGGTCTGAGGCGAGTTCCCGTGAAAAAGTTGCGAGGTAGGGACAGTCCGGCCCGGACGTACAATACGCGCACAGGCCGTCTGCACGGCAGACGGCCTGTTGGAAGGATTGAGCGAAATCACCTTTCAGGGAAAAAAGGGTATAGGGATCGAATACCTCCGTGGATGAGCGAAGGGTCACAATAAGTTTGGCAAAGAGAAGATCCATAGTTCCCCTATTGATCCATGACAATAAGGTCAGCCCACCGGGATTCTTGGGGACGAACAAAATGCCGGAAAAAAAGAAATCGGGTGGTGCCTGTCCAAAGACCCCTATTTCTTCAAAAAGCCGAATATCCCATGAAGATTTACGTCCTTGTTAAGTTCTGCCAGAGTCTTTGTCAGCGGAACTTCTTTAGGACAGACCCGCACGCAGTTCTGAGCATTTCCACATTCAGCGATACCGCCCTCCTCCATCAAAACCTCAAGCCGCTCGGCCCGGTTCATCGCACCGGTAGGATGGAGGTTGAAGAGGCGTACCTGGGAAATGGGTGCCGGTCCGAGGAAGGTGGAACGGGAGTTATACTGGGGACAGGCCTCCATGCAGCAGCCGCAGGTCATGCATTTTGCCAGATGGTACCCCTCATCCTGCTCCCTAGCCGCCATCCGCGGCCCCTCTCCCATGTCATAGGTGCCATCGATGGGGATCCATGCTTTAACCCTCTTCAATGCATCAAACATTTTCTGACGGTCCACATGAAGATCACGGACAACCGGAAACTTGCTGAGCGGTTCGAGGGTAAGCTCCGTTCCAACCTGATCGATCAGGGCGGAACAGGACTGTCTTACGACACCGTTGATAAGCATCGTGCAGGCCCCGCAGATCTCCTCCAGGCAGTTGCATTCCCATACCACCGGTGTTGTTTTCAGCCCTTTGGCATTTACCGGGTTTTTCTGAATCTCCATCAGGACGGAAATGACATTATGTCCGGGAACATACGGAATGACAAACTCCTCCCAGTAAGGAGCAGAGGTCGGCGTATCCTGTCTTTTAATCGTAAGCTTGACCTGTTTTTCCGCCATGCTAGATACCTCCATTCTGTGGATCGAGATGTTTTTCCACGTCATAGACACGCTCGCGGGGTTTGATGTACTGAACATCTACCTTTTCGTAGGTGATCTTTGGACCGTCAGGTGAATACTCTGCAATCGTCGTCTTCAGAAACTTCTCGTCGTTTCGTTTAGGGAACTCCGGTTTGTAATGAGCACCACGAGATTCGTCCCGGAGCAAAGCTCCGACGGTTATGACCCGTGCCAGATCCAACATGTGCCGCAGTTGTCGCATAAACTGGGCCGACTGATTCGCACTTCCCCGCGCAGTATCGAGTACCCCAAGGGATTTCCAGCGTTCCTGGAACTCCTGGAGCTTCTGGTCTGTGGCTCGCAACCGGTCGTTATATCGGACAACGGTAACGTTTTCCGTCATCAGTTCGCCCAATTCATGGGCCATGCGGTACGGATTTTCCGTACCATCCATTTGATATAAAGCGGCAAAGTTCTCTTCCTGACGTCGCTTTTCACGTTCAAAACAATCCGGGCTCGCGTCTGCAGAGGCTTTTTCAAGACCGCTCGTGAATTCCACTGCGGCAGGTCCTGCCACCATACCGGAATAGATGCAAGACAAGAGGGCATTGGCACCGAGACGGTTTGCCCCGTGGTACTGGTATTCACATTCGCCAACAGCAAAAAGACCGGGAATATTGGTCATCTGTCTATAATCGACCCACATTCCGCCCATGGAATAATGAACTCCAGGAAAAACACGCATCGGGTGTTTTCGTGGATCTTCACCGGCAAATTTCTCATAAATCTCCAGTATCCCACCCAGTTTCTTGTTCAGAAAATCTACCGGGAGGTGCGTAAGGTCCAGATAAACCTGGTTTTTGCCGTCAATGCCGAGCTTCTCATCAACACAGACATGGAATATCTCACGCGTAGCTATATCGCGGGGAACGAGATTTCCATAGGCAGGATACTTTTCTTCAAGGAAGTACCAGGGCTTGCCATCCTTATAGGTCCAGATGCGGCCACCTTCTCCCCGCGCGGATTCGGACATGAGGCGCAGCTTGTCGATTCCCTGGATAGCGGTTGGATGTACCTGAATGAACTCGCCGTTTGCGTAGCGAACGCCCTGAGCATAGAGAGCGGCCGCAGCGGTGCCGGTATTGATTGCAGAATTGGTGGACTTGCCGAAAATGACTCCCGGCCCACCGGTTGCCATGATCACGGCATCACCACGAAAGATATGAACCTCCATGGAACGCATATCGAGAGCGGAAATACCGCGACAGACCCCGTCGTCGTCGATCACGGCACCGAGGAATTCCCAGAATTCATGGTTGGTAATTTTTCCCTGCA
>JAQUHM010000237.1 GCA_028683595.1 Geobacteraceae bacterium
GATGACCTGTCCCAACACCCTCGGCCTCTTCAATCCCCACGTGGCGGAGATCTGCGCCATCGCCCACGAGCATGGTGCCCTGGTCTACTGCGACGGCGCCAACCTGAACGCGATTCTCGGCAAGGTCCGGCCCGGTGACATCGGTTTCGATGTCATGCATGTCAACCTGCACAAGACCTTCGGCACGCCCCACGGCGGCGGCGGACCGGGGAGCGGACCGGTCGGGGTGAGCGAGAAGCTGCTTCCCTTCCTTCCTTCGCCAAGAGTTGCGCAACGCTCTGACGGCAGCTATTATCTCGCGGAAGCCGGGGAGGGCAGCATCGGCCGGCTTGCCAATTTTTACGGCAATTTCGGCGTACTGGTTCGGGCCCTTGCCTACATCACCATGCTTGGCAGACAGGGCCTGGTGGAGGTGAGCGAGCAGGCGGTGCTGAACGCCAACTATGTGATGAGCCGATTGAAGGGCTGGTACGACCTGCCCTTTGACACGACCTGCATGCACGAATGCGTCTTTTCCGCCTCCCGGCAGCTGAAGCATGGCGTCCATGCCCTTGACATTGCCAAGTATCTCATCGACCGGGGCTTTCATCCGCCCACGGTGTATTTCCCGCTGGTCGTCAAGGAGGCGATCATGATTGAGCCGACCGAGACCGAAAGCAGGGAAACCCTCGATGCCTTCATCCGCGTGATGATCGAGGCGGCCGAACTGGCCGAAACAAATCCCGACGCGCTGTTCCAGGCCCCCCGGACCATGCCGGTTTCGCGTCTGGACGAGACAAAGGCCGCGCGGGAGATCAATGTCTGCTGCAGCGGCTGACGGTAGCTCCGGTACTATCAATAACAGGAAATTTTCTATGTGTAGGGGCACCCACAGGGGGGTGCCCTTGATTTGGGCAGGCACGCGGGCCTGCCCCTACCTGGCGGATATACTCTAATGACTGATTCCTCAAAACTCTGGCGGCTGCTCGACACCGGACCGCTCGACGGCCCGAGCAACATGGCGCTTGACGAGGCCCTGCTCTCCTGTTTCGACCCCGGGAGTTCACTGCCTTTGTTGCGCCTGTATGGCTGGAATCCGCCGGCCTTCTCTCTTGGCCGCTTCCAGAAGCCGGAAGAGGTGCTTGACCTGGAGCGTTGCGCCGGGGCCGGGATACCGGTGGTGCGACGGGTCACCGGCGGCGGCTGTATCTTCCACGCCGAGGAGCTGACCTACAGCATGGTCTGCACCCCCGGCCAGATTTCGGACATCATCGGTGTTAAAGAATCGTTCCGGCGACTCTGCGGCTTTCTGCTCCTTGCCTACCATAAGATTGGTCTCTCCCCGGCCTTTGCCGTCGACTCCCCGCAGCGCCCGGGGAGTCTGGGCGAACGGACGCCGCTCTGCTTTGCCGGCACCGAAGAGTACGATATCCTGGTGGACGGCCGCAAACTTGGCGGAAACGCCCAGCGCCGCTCGCGGGGCCTCATCTTCCAGCACGGTTCCATCCCCTTGCGTCCCGCGCTGTCCCAGGCCCGGCCTTTTCTCCGTTGTGCCGTCCCAGCAGGGGCAACCTCCCTGGCCGAGGAGGGTTTCCCGCTGGAGCCGGAGGCGTTGAAGGAGCAGCTCCTTGCCTCGTTCCAGGAGAATCTCGGCATATCTCTTCGAAGTTCCGCTCCAGACAGCAAAGAACAGGAAAAAGCCGGGCTGCTGCGGGAGGCGAAATATTGTTCGGATGCCTGGAACCTTGAGGGGGAGACGCCATGAGTATTATGCGCCGTCCCGAGTGGCTGCAGAAAAAGATTTCACCCTCCGCCCATAGCGCAATGAATCTGCTGCTGGAGGATCTGCAGCTCCACACCGTCTGCCGCGAGGCCCATTGTCCGAACATCAGCGAATGCTATGGCAACAACCAGGCAACCTTCCTGATTCTCGGCACCATCTGCACCCGACTCTGTTCCTTCTGCAATGTCACAAAGAGGGACCCTGTCCCACCGGACCCGGATGAACCGCGACGGGTGGCCGAGGCGATCCAACGGCTGCACCTTCACCACGTGGTGATCACCAGCCCGACCCGCGACGATCTCCCGGACGGTGGAGCGGGCCTCTACGCTGAAACGGTGCAGGAGATCCGCGCTGCCTCACCCGATACTACCGTCGAACTGCTGATTCCCGATTTTCAAGGGAACCGGGTAAACCTGGCAACGGTGGTTGCTGCCCATCCGGAGATCCTCGGCCACAACGTGGAAACGGTACCGCGGCTCTACTATGTCAGGGAGGGTGCTGATTATCGGCGGTCGCTCCGGGTACTGCAGCTGATCGTTGAGATGGATGCTGCCGTACGAAGCAAATCAGGGCTCATGCTTGGTATGGGTGAGACAGAGGATGAGGTTGTCCAGGTATGTGCCGACCTCTTGGCGGCCGGCTGCCGCTATCTGAGCATCGGACAGTACCTGGCCCCGAGCAAGAACCACTTTCCGGTTCAGGAGTATCTGCCTCCCGAGACCTTCGATCGCTACCGGGAACAGGCCCTGGCCATGGGATTCCGGCATGTGGAGAGCGGGCCGTATGTTCGCAGTTCCTATTTGGCAGATAAGTATGGGGAATAAGCCTGACAGCCGAATTGACAGAGGCGAGCTGGATTTGCAGGATGCTGATCGTGGCTTCAGCGGATGAATCCGTGTGGTTTTCGGTACAAGAGTGTATTGTTGCGATCCAATTCCCACATCTCTGACCGCAGAGTGTTTCGAAATTCGCTCATCTTAGAACCCAAGCCACTGGCCGGCGTGCAGGTGAGTTCCCCGAAATAGATCTTCCCGTCAATATTGTACAAATCAACTCTCACGAAGTCGAAATCGGCTGACAGTGCCCGTGCAATTTCAATCATCTCGCTGGAGTTTTTCGGGTTCACGTATCTTTCGGTCTGCTCCTGAGACAACGTGCCTTCCCAGGCATTCCAGTGCTTGTCGAAATGTCCGGTGGCGCTTAAATCGGGAGAAGCTATGGAAAGGGCATAATCGAAACCTTTTTGGCTATTGTAACAAAAGACATTGTAGTCCCATGGTAGTTCACCCTTATCAAGAAGCAGCTCTTCAATAACGATTCTGGGCTCTATGAACTCATAATGTTTTTCATACGTTTTACGACTGAATTTCTGTTCCACAATACCATTGAAGTACGTTATTAGTTCCGTCAGGTCTGCCTGTTTTTTGTCATGGACTATTCTGTTCCACTTGCTCCCGTGGTTTGCCTTGATAATGAAACGATCAGGCAGATCCCTGAAAATTTCTGGAGTCAGCATCTCGTAAACCCCCAGCAAAGGTATCAGATACTTTTCCCCAACCCTCTCGGCTACATAGTGTCTCACCTTGTATTTGTCGGCCACCAACCCATAGAATTCATGGTTTCCATACAATTTTCGAAACTGTATTTTCTCTTCGTAATATCTGGGATTCTCGAAATTACCGTCGTATCCCCGGATCTTTTTGAATTTCTTCTTCAGCTTTGATCGCCTGATTCGGAACTCGATCCCATCCAGCACTTGTTTCATCGTGTGGTCCAACGTTTTTAGCATCGGCAATTTCCTCTTTCTTGGGCTTTGCGGCTCCGCTCATCCGGTCGGGCAATTCCTGACGGACTGTTGCTCCTCGGATTCAGCTGATTTCCTTTCGGTATGAGGTTCCCGCCAGCCCCATTCTTTCCAGTTCACTCTTATACTCGTCGATTTCGTCCTTTGTTTCTCCGAGGAGCATGGCTATCAGGCGAGGCTGGCTGCCTGGGTATCCGCCGGACTCAGGGTCATAGCTTGCGATGGGGACAAATTTCCCTTTTCCCAACTGACCATAGATGATATCGAGCATGTCCCGATAGGTGCTGGTCCCAACGAAGCGATCCAGTTTGATCAATGGTTGTCCGTAGGTTTCCATTGCGCTCCTGGCGAGCAACAGAGGAGTTGTTGAGCCGTTGATGCGGAAATTAAGGTCGAAGACCATGATCCGGCCGTCAGCCAATACGGCCATGTCTATCCCTACCAGGCCGGAATAGCCAAGGGTGAATCCTTTCTGGACAATCTGCCGGCCGACTGAAACTGCTTCAGGAGGAGCTTCTATGTTCTTGCCGAGCCAGTTGCCCAGATATACCCCATTACGGGTACATATCTGTTCGGCACACCCCAGAAATATGATTTCTCCCTCAGACGTGACAGCATAGTTTAGGCAGAGATTGCGGGCTATGTGCAAAAATTCCTCAACAACAACGAATGCACAAACCCCAAAGACTTTTTCCGCCCGGCTCACATCAGCCGCTGTTTCGCAAATTATCACATCCAACCCTGCCCCGGTCGGTTCTTCCGTGACAGCCTTTACAACATTCGGAAGCGGGTACCTCGACAAGTAGCTCGTCAGTTCGGCGAAAGGGACAATGGCCCGTCGGGGGAGATAGCCATCATCAACCAAGGCCTTGAGGTTAGCCTTGTTGTTGACGAAAGATATGAGCGATGGTTGGATCCAGCAATTTGCTTCCGGGAGTTCGGATTCGTCATGGAGGTATTGGGCTGCAACCTTTTTCCCGGTTCTGCTCAATACCTGTAATAGTCGGATATAGTCTTCCTTGTCCGTGTACCGCAAGAGATCCTTTCCCGGGACTGGGAGCCCGGCGTCCTTGATCAGCTGCATGGCTGCGGGGGTTGAAACAGCTGCCGAGCAGATATGGGGCATGTCGCCAGTTATGGAAAGCGCTCCCCCGGTCATAGTATCCTTCCTCATATCATCGAAAGGAAGCCAGGTGCAGGCAGTTGGCGATATTCTCTGACAATAAACGATCTCTGAACCAAAGAAATCATCCAGTGTGAATGTGGGGCGAAGGGGACCGTCCATGCAGTTCCTCCCGTCAGGGTAGATTCTTTCGAGGTAATCAAAAGAATGGATTCAGACCATCTGCCAATTCCTGTGCCAGGACTTTCCCCCTGTTCAGGGCGTTTGGGGCTATGGTTGGGGTACGATTGGCATCGTAAAGGATAACCTCTCCATCGACTACTGCGTAATCAAATTTGCCATAATCAAAACTGAGTTTCGTTCGCAAGGAACGAAGAGACTCCGGAACCGGGATTCCTCGTTCACGGTGAACAGTATTTTCGGCTTTCACGATCGGGTCATAGGATAATGCGCGGTAACTGAATTCCTGATTGCCAAGGAACAACCAGTGACGGACACAAAAGAAATCCCCTTCCCGCTCCGGGCGGTATTTTTCAACCACCAGCTTTGAATTGCGCCAGGCCAGTCGAGGTACACTGCGTATGTCCGGAAAGATGGGGTAGGCGTAAGGATTAAGAATGCCGGTCAGTGCCCAGGGCAATTTTCTCAGGATTTTGCCGGTCAGCCGGCGCCAGGGATTGCTCCACTCGACCAACCTCTCAGGAGTTCCTCCAGCGTTGAGATTTGTTTTGACAATTACCGGCCCGGCATGAGGGTCTTTCGGCCCCAGGATGTTGCTGCTCACTCTCCGTTTGGAGATGTCAGTGACGAGTCCATTGATCACAACCGGATAGCGACTTGCGAGGCTGCTGAACGCTTCAGGTATAACCGTCAGATCCACGTGGAGAATGAGAGCATCTGCGGGAACGTAATGCTCCGATCCATGCAGTATCACAACCTCAATGCCGGTCTCTTTCCAGCGTTCTACCAGCAGGGCCAGGAAATAATTCTTGGACTCAAACTCCTCTTTGCTTTGAGTCAGAACCGCAATTTTTTTCGGACCAGCCATAAATCCTCCGTTTGATCGAGGCATTCATGATACCGGGATAGCCGCTAATGCGCATCATGGCGCCATGGCAGCGAGTTTTGCTTATGGACTAGCTGAATGAAAAGCTGTCCATTACATTCATCTATAGTTTTGTCGGAGCATACAACCCCAGTTACTACTTAGTTTTCATCCGGAAACGGTTCTTTTCCGCCCTGGCGGTGTCAATCAGCGGTCTTGGTTGTGCGACATACAGTAGTACGTCTCCGCGCAATCCCTTGATTTCCTTGCCAAGACGAAAAATATCTCTTTTCCGAATTGGAAACCACTAGTTTCACATCCGGAAAGTCTTGGCAGGGACCGGGTTGGAACTTCCCCGAAGCCTCTCGTAGTCGGTCACCACCCTTTACTCTGATCAGCTACTATGCTGGTTTCAGGCGGTTTTCTTGCTGTTGCAATCGTACAATGAAGCCGTACGAGAGACTCCGTGAAAGCCTCAACCCTCCACGGAACAGCACTTTTTCAGTTTCCGGATG
>JAQUHM010000238.1 GCA_028683595.1 Geobacteraceae bacterium
TCAAGGATTCTTTGAACCGCGCGTATCCTGATGGCTTCTCTGGCACTATGATTGAGTTTTCTACCGTCAAAGTTTTCCATAACGGCACTATAACATAATGTCTAGTAGTTTGTGAACTACTTAGTAAGAATCACAAGATACTTGTCAATCCGAGGGGAATGTTCTGGTGGTGCCGGGAAACTTCCGAGGAGGCTCTGCAATTTCTCTGGCTGGCCAAGACTCTTTATCCGGACTATTTTCGAGACATCGACATGAACAAGGAAACAAAATATTTTTACAGAACGTTTTATGAGTATGAACTTACGGACTCGGAAATACAAACTATCCTGAACCCAACGTGAACCTGAAGGAAAAAAGTGGTTACTGTAAAAACAAAAAGAAAACGCACTAGGCAACCATGGTTGATAGTTCTGTCGTTGATAGTGGTTCTTATTGTATCGGTTATAGTAACAATAGGAATCGGTCGTTATGATTTGTCCCCACTGAAGGTATTCCGTATTCTCCTTGGAATGGCAGTTCCTCTTTCAATACCTGACATGCCTCCCTGGCGACCTGTTGAGTGGGGAATAGTGAGTGCGGTCAGGTTGCCCCGCATACTGGTAACGGCATTCGCGGGCATGGGGCTTGCCATTTCAGGAGCTGCCTTGCAGGGTCTGTTTCGTAACCCGCTTGTAGGTCCACAGATCATCGGCATATCAAGCGGCGCGAGCTTTGGAGGAGTCCTCGGCATCCTTCTCTCCCTCCCTGCTTTTGCTATTGTCGGCTTTGCATTTTCTTTCGGCCTCCTGTCTCTTGTTCTGGTGTTTCTTTTGTCGCGTCTGGCAAGCAGGGCCGGCAGTCTTTCTCTCGTGCTCTCAGGAGTAATTTGCAGCTCTTTTTTTGCCGCGCTGTTGGGACTGATGCAATACTTGGCAGATCCGGAATTGCAGCTACCCAACATGGTCTACTGGCTCATGGGGAGTTTCGCTTGGGCGGATTGGCGGAAAGTCGCCATTATTGGAATTCCGTCCGTTATATCGGGAATCTTTCTTATTCTGCTGCGCTGGAGAATCAATCTCCTTTCTCTTGGAGACACCGACGCGTCCGTACTTGGGGTGAAAGTGGGGGTGCTGCGCTGGAGTATTCTTGTTCTCGTTACCTTTATAGTGGCCGCGCAGGTCTCCGTAAGCGGCGGAGTAGGCTGGGTGGGTCTTGTAACGCCTCACTTCGCACGCATGCTGGTAGGCCCAGACCATCGGGTCCTTCTTCCCGCCTCTGCCCTTTTGGGCGGAATATTTCTTCTTCTCATAGACTGCTTGGCAAGAACGCTCACCATGCAAGAGATTCCCATAGGCGTGCTTACCGCTTTGGTTGGTACACCGGTATTCGGGTATTTGTTCTGGAAAACGCAGGCAAGGGGGTGGACGCATGACTGATACCGCGTTTATGTTCGATAATCTGGGTTTCGGCTACCGTTCCGGACAATGGGTATTGCGCGGCTATCGAGGCAAAGTGAAGCGAGGCGAAGTGTTTGCCATCCTTGGCCCTAACGGCAGAGGAAAAACCACACTGCTCAAACTCCTCATCGGCGCCCTCAACCCACAGGAAGGGACATTGCGCAAGGAGACTCAATTGGCGTTCGTTCCCCAGTTATTCCAATGCAGCTTTCCGTATACAGTATTTGACATGGTGCTCATGGGACGAGCAAATCGGGTCCGCTGGTTTTCCACACCCGGAGCAAAGGACGAGCAATCAACTCTTAACGCCCTTGAACGCCTTGACCTCCTCGATTTGGCGGAGCGCCCCTTCGATGAATTGTCCGGTGGTCAGCGCCAACTTGTAATCTTCGCCAGAGCGCTTGCATCTGGGGCAGATACCCTGATCCTCGATGAGCCGACCGCCGCTCTGGATATGAAGAATCAGGGCGTCATTTTGCGTTGGATTCGGCAATTGTCCCGCGAGGATGGTTTGACTGTGATCTTCACAACCCACAATCCGCAGCATGCGCATCTGGTGGCCGACACGAGCATGCTCATGCTGGGGGAGCACGACTTTCTCTGCGGCTCAACTGATGAAGTGATGACCGAAGAGGCACTGCACGCCCTCTACGGTGTCGAAATGAAGCGTCTGCGGTTTGAGTATGGCGGAATGGGGATGGAGACATTTTTACCGATGTATCCAGGGCTCTGTCAGGCATGAATCAGTGACGCGTATTCTGAAGCATACGGATCGCAAGAACACGCTTATGATGGAAAGACACAACATGCAAGTAGTCGGTATAATCAGCGCCAAGAATAACGAGAACAATTCCTATCTCTCCTCAGGCGGCATTTCCTTTGGAATTCACCTGCTATTTCTGCTCGTTATTGCGCTGTTGAACTATTTGTACCCTTTTGTCATGCCCCCCATACAGCCTCCCATCGAGGTCGGCCTGATTACTTCTCAGACATCTCTGGGTCAGGGTGACAAATCTGTCGGGGTAAAGACAAAGAGTGTGCAAAAAACCAAGATCGCAAAGGTGGCTAAGCTCGTCCCTGAAACCACCAAGAGCAGACCGATACCTTCTGAAAAGCCCGTTGAGGATACTGCCGTCTCGTCGCGTAAAGCGGAGCAGTCGCTCCAGAGTGCACCGGAGCCCTCCCCCGGAGGGCTCTCCGTTGATTCCGTGTCTGTTCAGGCCGGCAATGCCGACGCCGGGAGCAGCGCCTTTACCGGATCGGTCATGACGGAGAAGAAATCCTATGAAGGCGCAAGCTCCGGCACTAGCTTCATTTCCGGTGACCGTCCCCTCTATCCAAAGGAAGCCCTGAAATCCGGGAATGAAGGCGTCGTTGTGGTGAGGGTTACCGTTGATGACGCCGGTTTGCCCTCAGACGTTAAGATTCTCAAAAGCAGTGGCCTCAGCAGTTTCGACCAAGAGGCATTGCGTACGGTGAAAAAATGGAGGTTTAAGCCTGCAAAACAGCACGGTAGGATAGTCGCGGGTTTCCATGATGTAAGAGTCAAATTTCGTATCGATCAGTAGAAGCATAAACCATATCAGAAAGGTAGCGACAGAATGCTCCACATACTAATTACCGGCGGGTGGGTGATGCTCCCCTTAGCCGTCAGTTCTCTCATTGCCGTAACGATCGTTGTCGATCGAATAAGATATTTCCGCAGGATACACTCCAAAGAAGACGCCGAGCATGTAATTGATCTTGTATCGAAAGGCAAAGTTGTTGATGCCATGACAATTGCTGGAAAAAAAACCACTCCGGTACTTCGGGTACTGAAAGCCGGTTTGGTAAAAATCGGTCGAACGGTGAATCCCGCCAAGTCGATGGAGGCGGCTGCCATTGCCGAAACAGCAGCTATGAAACGGGGGTTGACCGCGTTGGACACCATTATTACACTTGCTCCGCTATTGGGCCTGCTTGGAACCATAATCGGCATGATTCAGTCTTTCCAAATTATGGCGACAGCCGGCCTCGGACAACCCCATGCGGTTACCGGAGGGGTTGCGGAAGCCCTTGTAGCGACCGCGACAGGGATTACCGTGGCCGTTGTTGCACTCATTCCCTATAACTACTTCATTGCCCGTATCGAACGAGAGGAAGAGGCTATCGAAGAGTATGCCACCAGGTTGGAGATAGCCCTCTCACTGTCGGAGGAATCTGAGTAATGAGACTTCCGAAATCGGTTAAAAAGAAGGCCAGAATTGAGATAATCCCGATGATTGACACCATGTTCTTCCTCCTGGTTTTCTTCATGGTGGCGACGCTCTCTATGAGCGTTCAACGCGGGTTGCCGGTAAATTTGCCCCATGCTACCACTGCCAGGGAGGACATAACGAAAACAGTAACCATTACGATTACTAAAGACGGGAAACTCTTCTGGGACAAAGAAGCAATTCATACCATGGGTGAA
Source organism: Geobacteraceae bacterium (assembly GCA_028683595.1). Taxonomy (GTDB): domain Bacteria; phylum Desulfobacterota; class Desulfuromonadia; order Geobacterales; family Geobacteraceae; genus RPRC01. The sequence continues at coordinate 3,889 of JAQUHM010000238.1, forward strand.
TGCAGGCTCCGCCTGGAAAACATTTCTCCCTCTCCTCAAAAGACTTCGGTAATTATCAATGCAGATTGTGAGACACTTCATGGGAAGGTTGTGGAGGTTATGGATATGATTCGGGATTGCGGTATTACCAAGATGGCCATTTCCACAAAACCTGATAGAAAGAAGGGCTAGAGGCAATACCGTTCAGAAAGTATCCCCTGGCAGAGCACGGGCTTTCAAAATCGTGAATCGCTCAAAGCGGTGTATTTAAGTAATTCTCTGACCACCAGTTGGTGGTCAATCTTCGGTAAACATAGTCAATTGGTCCAGCCGTTTGTCTTCTTTTTCCTGTTGCTGGATGGATGCTCGAACTACATTTTCATCGGCACCTACCGTGGTGACAAAATACATCGAAGCGCATTTAATGCTCGAGGATAGCCTAGATACGGCAATAATTGCATAACAACACTCAGCAAAACATCGCTATCATTGCCGATATTTCTATTGCCTTGTATATGCCCTTTTAACTGCGACTCGCAGCCACCCAACGACAAAAGCATGGAAAACGTCAACAGCTCACGTGTTTTGATATCCAAACCTGTTCTTGTCATGTAATCACCGAAGCAATTCGCAGATAAATATTCCTGAACATGAAGCTGATTTGCCGGTGTTTCCCGATACATCGGATCAATCAGGTCTCCGAAAATTTCTTTTTGCACTGCCAACCCTTTCCCGAATCGTGTATCAGGAGAAGTGCTTGATTGGCCTTCCAGTGGCAGCTTTATGCCCCTGCTTTCCAATGTTAATGAAATCGAATACTTTGGCAATGCCCACGTACGGCACGGCCTGATAGACAATCTCTTTTACCTCAATCGGACTGCCCCCTACATTCAGAGCGCCGCCGGGCATTACTCTGTATTCTCCCAAAGCCTGGCTCGCAATTATTGATCACAGAATGACTATCAGCCGTGTTTTGGTATCCAGCTTTCCCCAGCCTCTCTTTGTGTCCTTCTACACTATGATAACAAGTTACGATGTTTCCTGTGAGCGCTTCGTTGTGGCCTTCTAACGCGTGCTAGCTTGCCGTCATGAACGCCCTCTGCAATCATTGAAGGCGATCTCATATATCTTGCTGGACTTCACCAGCACTAAGGCCCTTCTCAGTTGAACGGTGTTGAATAATTACCCGCTATCGGCACTAACCGTTGCCCTCTTGTTATTTGAAAACCTGTCGTTATTACAGCTTTTTGCTGTCAAACGGGTCAACCTTGAACACCGATTACCCCACAAGTGGGGCATTATTGCATGACAATTCACCTAAGGAAAAGTGCCGGTCCCCCTTCAAGATGCTTCGCTGCGTGATACACTATAAATAAGCCATGCTGTTTTCATTCCGCTGTTTGAGCCAAGCGTGCATACGAGGAGGGAATGTCATGAAAGATTTATTGGGGATTGTCCTAGCGGGTGGCGCCGGAGAACGCTTGAAGCCCCTTACCTTGGTCAGGGCCAAACCGGCGGTTCCTTTCGGCGGCAAGTACAGGATTATTGATTTTGTCCTCAACAGTCTGATCAACTCGGGCATCCAGAACATCAAGCTTCTGGTGCAGACATTGTCACAGCCGCTGATCAATCATGTGAGCACCATGTGGCCGTCGGCGCCTGTTTACAATTTCTTCGTCCAGTGCATACCCGCGCAGAAACGGATGGGCGATCAGTGGTATAAAAGTACTGCTGACGCCGTCTATCAGAATTTGAATATCTTCAGGGATAATCCATGTTTCAGAAGGGTGGCGATCTTTTCCGGAGACCATATCTTCAAGATTGACGCAAGCCAGTTTGACAGCTTCCACAGGGAAAAAGGCGCCGATTTTACTATCTCTACAATGGCGATAAAAAAGGAAGAGGCCAGCCGCTTCGGTATCATCGAGGTGGATGTACACGGCAGGGTGATCGGGTTCGAGGAAAAGCCGGAGAATCCCAGGGAGATGCCGGGTAAACCCGGGTTCTGCCTTACTTCGATGGGGAATTACATCGCCAATATTCCAGCGTTGATCGAGGTGGTCAGCGAGGATGCCAAGGTCGAAAATTCGACCCATGATTTCGGCAAGGATGTTATTCCGTTCATGCTGAAAAAGGGACTCAGGATGTATGCCTATGATTTCAGTGAAAACCTGGTCCCGGGGGAGGATCACGTTTACTGGCGCGATGTGGGCACCATCAAGTCCCACTGGGAGGCCAACATGGACTTGGTGAGCATCGAGCCGGAGCTGAACCTTTACAACAAGCTATGGCCCGTCAAGACATCGCCTGACTTCGCCCCGCCGGCAAAGTGGGTGATGAGGCAGTCACTCATAGACAATGCCATAATCAGCG